>JAJRXT010000077.1 GCA_024276125.1 bacterium | reverse complement strand
TCAAGGCGCGGATATTAATGCGAAAAACAAGGGTGATAAGACTGCTTTGATGTTTGCATCCCAAAACGGTCACACCGCTACCGTAGCTCTCTTGCTAAATCAAGGCGCGGATATTAATGCGAAAAACAAGGGTGATAAGACCGCTTTGATGTTTGCATCCCAAAACGGTCACACCGCTACCGTAGAGTTTTTGTTGGCTAAAGGCGCGGATATTAATGCAAAAAAAGAAGGCGGCGAAACCGCCTTGATACTGGCAGCCAAAAACGGTCACACCGCTACAGTAGAGTTTTTGTTGGCTAAAGGTGTGGATGTTAATACAAAAAACTATTATGACAAAACGACTTTGATGTTCGCATCTCAAAACGGCCATACCGCAGCTATATTGGTCTTGCTGGCTAAGGGCGCGGATATTAATGCAAAAAAGGAAGGCGGCGAAACCGCCTTGATGCTGGCAGCCCAAAACGGCCATACCGCTGCTATGCTGGTTTTACTGGCTAAGGGCGCGGATATTAATGCAAAAAACTATTATAAGAAAACAGCCTTGATGCTGGCAGCAGAGAACAAACACACCAAAATAGTAAAATTGCTCAAGCAGGTCGGAGCTAAGGAATAGAATTATTTGTAATATTTTAGCGAGGGTGTAGAATATTTTGTGTAAATGGTTATCAAGAAGAAGTATAATCTAATCCGTTTGCCAACATAAAAAACGGATTACAGAAAAATGAGATAACCATTGCAAATAGATGAAAAATTATTAGACAAATTGATTAGTGATGTTCATACGCCCCAAGAGTTGTTTGGTAAGAATGGACTTTTAAAGCAATTAACCAAGGGCTTAGTACAACGTATGTTAGATCGGGAATTATCCTAGCCTCTCGGCTATGAAAAACATGATAAAAGCGTTGATAAGAAAGGGAATTACCGCAATGGGCAGAAGTAAAAAAACAATTCATGGCGATACTGGCAGTCTTAAGCTGAACATCCCTAGAGACCGCAATGGAAGTTTTGAGCCATTAATAGCGCCTTATGGCGAAAGGCGCCTGGCCCGGTTTTACAGGAGAAGGTGATTTCACTTTATGCTCGGGGTATGACTACTCGTGAAATTCAGGGACATTTATACGATCTATACGCAGTGGAAATTTCCCCCTTCTTTGATATCAGATATTACCGATTTAGTCCTAAAAGAAGTAAAAATCTGGCAGATGCGGCCAAATGAATACACTTTATCCGATTGTATATTTTGATGTTATACGAGTAAAAATCAGAGAAGACGGACGTATTTATAATAAAGCTATTTACTTGATATTAGCCATTAATTTAGAGGGACAGAAAGAAATATTGGGTATTTGAATATCAAAAAACGAAGGGGCAAAGTTTTGGCTATCTGTTTTGACTGATTTAAAAAACTTACGGGGTATCTGATATTTTCATCGCCGGTTGTGACGGTTTGACCGGTTTTACTGAAGCGATCAGTACGGTATTTCCTAAAACCGAGGTTGTTCTGTCAACACTTTTCCGGACACTTTTTTAGGCGGCTTTCAAATATTCTTCCTCATACTTGGCAGGCGCTTTATACCCAATTGTTAAATGGCGTCTTTGCCTATTATAGAAGACTTCTATAAATTCAAAAATATCCTTATTTTGCCTCCTGTCTGGTTTTATAGCGACAATGATGGATTAACTCTTTCTGCAAGGTACCGAAAAACTTTTAAGCAACCGCATTATCCCAGCAGTTGCCTTTGCGGCTCATAGGCGCAAACAAAATCATGTTTTGAAATATTATTTTGATAAAGTTCCGATGCGTACTAAGACCTTGCCGCCTCATGAGACGGCCAATACGGCGGCGGCTGTCCTTATCTCCATGTTCTTCTTCTAATTCATTACGTATAGGCCGAGTACCGTAATTTCCCCTGCTGTTACTTTATCTTCTGACTAAGCCGCTTATCTTCAACTTTGCGATTACTTTCAAGCCGTTCCAACCAGTCATAATATCCGCTTCGCGACACCCCAAAAATATCACACATATTACTAACATTGAAAACATTGGTGCGCCCGAGAGGACTCGAACCTCCGGCACAGGGATTAGGAATCCCTTGCTCTATCCATACTGAGCTACGGGCGCATATTTTTTACTTATACTAAGTTGTAATCAAAAGAACATTAATTTGGTGCTCTGGAAAAGTCCCTGACTTAAGAGTCTTCAGAGGTCGGGCTTAAGCGCCGAGCCCGACTACCGTGATATTTTGAAAAGCAACTTAGCATAAGATTCCAGATAAACAAAATTAGAGAGTTCAAAATTCTTTAGATCGTAAATATTGATTTAAGATTATCTAATATAATCACTAAAAATACAAGAAAAAAACAAATTATAGTAAATGGCTACTAGATTTCTTTTGCGAAAAAGATTATATTCTGTCATTGTCAGGCCGTAGGCTGAAGAATTTGCTCGCATATGTGTACAGATTCTTCACAGAATTTATCTTTGAGAGCAAAGCAAAGAACTTAGTTTAACCCGAATAATTCGGGAGTTAATCTGAGGCAATGTGTACCATCTTGAAATGATAGACGTTTTACGCTTCCAATCAAAAAGATTAAAGATACAAATAGTATTTTCTTAGCCGTTGTGCTATTGTCTTGTTTTATAAGCTGTTTCCGCAGATATTTGCTATGTCTCATGAAATATGCGGGTTAAGAATGACAGCTAAGAAAATTAAACGGCTTTGGTTTCGCAAGTTAACTCTAATAGCCCTTTTGAAGTATACCTCAGCCAATAGCGGATTTGCCATCCTCGCCGGTTCTAATGCGGATACATTTTTCCAAGTTGATTACAAATATCTTGCCGTCGCCAATCTTACCGCTTTTAGCCCCTTTTACTATGGCATCCACCGTAGCTTGTACAAATTTTTCATTTACCGCAACCTCCAGCCGTATCTTTTTAAGCAAATTAACCTCAACATCCACTCCGCGGTAGGTTTCATGAAAGCCCTTCTGCTGACCGCAGCCTAACGCATTAGTCACCGACATCTTATGAATATCTGCCGCATATAGCGCCTGTTTTACGTCATTTAACTTATGCGGTTGAATATAAGCAATTACTAATTTCATAGTGATTCTCCTATTGGGTAATAAATATCTGAAAACCGGAATATGCTTCCATGCCGTGCTCGCCAATATCCAACCCTTTTAGCTCTTCCTCGGGACTTACCCGCAGACCTATGGTTACATCAATCAATTTAAAGATCAAGCCCATGCCTAAAAGTACAAAGCCTACTATACCGGCTATACCCAGCGCCTGAACGCCTAATTGGCTAAAACCGCCGCCGTAAAACAAACCGTCGCTAGCCAACCCCAGAGCCTGCCGGCCAAAAAGCCCTACTGCCAGAGTACCCCAAATACCGTTTACTCCGTGTACAGGGAAAGCGCCTACCGGATCATCTATGTGAAGCTTGTCTAACAAAAAAGTCGCCAATACTACTAAAGTTCCGCCTATAGCGCCGATAATCAATGAAGCGCCAGGCGATACAAAAGCACAGGGCGCCGTAATAGCCACCAATCCGGCTAATGCGCCGTTTAAGGTCAGCGAAAGCTCCGGCTTGCCGCCTATAAACCATACCATAAGCATAGCGGAAATTGTTCCAGCTACAGCCGATAGATTGGTATTTATAGCCACTAACGCAATAAGATTACCGCCGTCTTTAATCCCCAAAGTAGAACCCGGATTAAAACCGAACCAGCCGAACCATAGGATAAAAACCCCCAAAGAAACCAATGGAATATTATGTCCGGCAATAGCATTCGCAGAACCGTCCGGCTTATATTTACCTAAACGCGGTCCTAATATTATCGTACCGATAAGAGCAGCCGTACCACCCACCGCATGCACTACAGATGAGCCGGCAAAATCGGCAAAGTTCATTTGAGCCAGCCAGCCTCCGCCCCATACCCAATGACCGATTATGGGATAAATCACCGCTGAGATGAGAAAAGAATAAATCAAATAAGATTGGAACTTCATCCGCTCAGCCATACCGCCGGCGACTATAGTTGCCGCCGCTCCGCAAAAGGCCGCCTGAAACAGCCAAAAAGCATACAACGGAACATCCGCCCCTGATTTGGCGCCAACTAAAAACCAACCCTGAACCCCGCAAAAACCATTGCCCAGCCCAAACATAAGAGCATATCCACAAACAAAAAAACCTAAAGAAGCCATACAAAAATCAAGAGTATTCTTCATTAATAAATTACAGCTGTTCTTAGCCCGTATAAGACCAATCTCCACCATTCCAAAACCGGCTTGCATAAAAAACACCAAAAAAGCGGCAAACAATACCCAAAAGGTATCTATAGCTTGCGCCAATTTGGCAATATCAAGCGCTTGCCCTCCGGCATCGGCAGCCCAGCTTAAGCTTGGGTGCAACCTAAACATCATCCCCAGCCCTATATATAAAAAAAGCCGGAATTTTCTAAAATTTACCATAAAACACGTCCTCATTAAAGATTAAAACAAACCAGGCAATACCTAGATACCAATTTATTACAACAAGCGCCCTTGCCTGCCGCCCAATACTGTTGACTTCTAAAGAACTGTCGCTCTGATTGAAGCGAAGTATCTGTTCACGTATGCGCGAGTAGATTCTTCGGCCTTCGGCTTCAGAATGACAGGCTACGAAAAGTCATTTTAGTACATAGTATCTTAAGTCAACAGCATTGGCAGCAGAATTAGGCTTGTAGTATCAGCTGATTATTATTAGCTTAAACAATAACGAGCATATGTTTCCAGAAGATTACCTATTTGTTAAATCCGTGTTAAATTCTGTTTTATAGTAAATTATATTATACCTCAGCCAATAGCGGATTTGCCCTCCTCGCCGGTTCTAATGCGGATACATTTTTCCAGATTTATAACAAATATCTTGCCGTCGCCGATCTTACCGCTGCGGCTGCCTTTTATTATAGACTCCAGCGTAGGTTTGACAAATTCATCGTTTACCGCAAGCTCTAAGCGCAGCTTTTTCAGTAGATTAACCTCAATATCCACCCCGCGGTAGGTTTCATGAAAACCTTTTTGCTGACCGCAGCCCAAGGCATTGGTTACAGACATCTTATGAACATCGGCCGCATAAAGCGCCTGCTTTACATCATTTAACTTATGCGGCTGAATATATGCAATTATTAATTTCATAGTTTATTCTCTCCTTACTATTGGGTAACAAAAATCTGGAAACCGGAATAAGATTCCATACCGTGTTCTTCAATATCCAGCCAGCGCAGCTCTTCTTCACGAGTCACCCGCAAGCCGACTGTAGCGGAAATAACCTTAAACAAGATAAAGGCGCTGATAAATACCCATAAAAATACGCTGACAACTCCGGTCAATTGGGTAATAAAAAGCTTTATCCCCCCGCC
>JAJRXT010000076.1 GCA_024276125.1 bacterium | reverse complement strand
TAAAGACCCTTGGAGCAGAGATTATGTTTATATTTCTCCGGGTAATCATGGAGATTATGATATAATGTCCTATGGATTAGACGGCGTTGAAGGCGGCGACGGAGAAAATAAGGATATTGTAAGCTGGAAAGTGCTTAATTAAAAGGAGCGGCTTGTTCAATATTGTTAACTTAAGGCAGCGGTCATTCTTAAACAAAGCGAAGCGCAGTGAAGAATCTCCCGTTCACGTATGCGAGTAGATTCTTCGGCCTTCGGCCTTAAGAATGACAAGTTAATAAGAGTTCTTCACCTTAAGTTAACGGCATTAACGGTTTGTTCCTTAGCAGGCGGGATGTTTTGTGAAAGATAAAGGTTTTACACTTTTAGAATTATTAGTAGTATTATTTATAATAGGAGTAGCTGCTGCATTTATTGTCCCCAATATAGCCGGAAGCCTGGCAAATTTAAAATTAAAAACAGCCACCAAACATTTAGGGGGTATCTTACGCTATGCCCGTTCTAAAGCTGTATCCAATAAAAAGACCGCTGTTGTAGTTATAAATATAGATAATGCCAGTTATTCAGCGGAAATCCCTCAGATAAAAACCGCGCAAGAGGATGTATCAAAACCGGTTTTTTTTCCTAAAGAAGTAAAATTCAGGCAAATAACAATAAATGGGGAAACAATTACCTCGGATATTGTCAAATTGAGATTCTATCCCAAAGGAAATACCAGCGGCGGTGAGATAATATTGGAAAATGAGCGGGGGAGAATGTATAAAATCACTATTGACACATTGGTAGGCAAGGTGAAAAATGAACGTATTACAGAGGACTTGTTGTAAGCTATAGCTTCGTACAAAAGTTTTATGCTTAAATGGCTATTAAGTTAGCTCTCTTAGCCTGTCATTCTGAGGCCGGAGGCCGAAGAATCTCTCAGCCTACGGGGACAGATTCTTCACTCCACTTCGTTTCGTTTTAAATGACAGCTAATAAAATTAAACAGCTTTGGTTTCGCAAGAGAACTCTAGTAGCCATTAAAGTTTATGTTTCTGGGCGAGACGCCCCAAAAGATAAATTAGCAATATGAAAAAATTAAACAACAGCGGATTTACCCTATTAGAGGTAATGGTGGCTATTACCATTTTGGGAATAACCTTAGTCATTACTATGCAGTTATTTGGCGGGGCGCTTTCTTCCGTTTCATTATCGCGCCATTATACTGAGGCTGTTTTTTTAGCCCGGCATAAAATAGAGGAATTGGGGCTGGATGAGAATTTGAGTGAAGGAAACAGCGAGGGCGCTTTTGACGAGGAATATGAAGCCTATAAATGGGAGGCGCAGATTGCCCCTTATGAGTTACCCGCATCCGTTAAACTTGATCCGGAAAAGGTAAAGGCTATCCCGCAGGTAATGCAGATTAAGGTTATGGTAAGCTGGCGGGAAAAAGGTAGAAAACATAAAGTGGAACTGGTTACTTTAAACACCGGTATCCATAAAACACAAGTATTTTAGCTGTAGATGCCGACCTTAAGGTCGGTATCTACAAGTATCATAGGGTAAATTAAGGGAACTATCATAACAGATAATAAGGGATAACAAATTACAAAACGATTACCCCGAATCCACCACACTTAGCAGTGAGCAATTGTGGTGGGTCAGTAACCATAAATAACGTACACCTAACACATTTTTTTAAAATGACTACTTTAGTTAACTTGCGAAAATAATTACATTCTGTCATTCTTAAGGCCAAAAGCCGAAGAATCTGCTCGCATACGGGGACAGATTCTTCACTCCACTTCGTTTCGTTTAAGAATGACAGCTAATAAAATTAAACAGCTTTGGTTTCGTAAGAGAACTCTAGTAGCCATTTAAAAGAATGTATGCCTGGCATATATCTTAGGCTCTTTAAGTAGTACGGGCTTGACACGCCCTGCGGTTATTAATATACCATGAAACTTCTATCAATCCATAAGGACCAAAGCGGTTTTACGCTGTTGGAATTATTACTTGCCCTTAGTATTATGGGTATGATTATGGGTATTATTTACGGCGGATTGAATCTGGGTAATCGCGCATGGAGGGCTGGCGACAGGCGCGTAGAGCAGAATCAGCGCTTAAGGCTGCTGCTTAATCAATTGGCTGAGGAGATTCGCTCTGCTTATTCTATTAAAATGAAGGGCGAAACCAAAGAGGATAAATACCTGGCTTTTTGGGGAGAGTCCAATAAAATCAGCTTTGTTACTGTAACGGCAGGCCTAATGAGCGAGCCATTAGTAAATAAGCTGCGGGCTGTATCATATTATGTAGACGGCGATGATGGTCTGGTATTTAAGGAAACCGCTCTAAATTATGATGATTTTTTTGAACAATTAGAGTCGCAAGAGCCGGTAATACTTGATCCTAATATAACTGAGATTGCTTTTAGATATTATTATCTGCCGGAGCCGGAAAAGGGCGAGGAAAAACTAATCCAAAAAGAGGGTACCTGGACTACCGAATGGGACCCTACGGATATGGAAAATGAATTTTTGAAAGAAGGCGGCGGCGCTACTGATGAGGCTGTAACCTCAAGGTACTTACCCAATGCGGTAGAAATAACCCTTACCATAAAACCTGAGAGGGAAGACGGCCCGCCTAAAACTATGGCTTCATTAATAGTACCCATTTTTTGGGGACGGGGAGTATGGGCGCAGGATGAAAGCTTATCGTAATATTTTAGCTGACGAAAATGGTATAGCCCTGATGCTGGTATTGTGGGTTATGGTATTTTTAAGTATTATTGTAACCGAATTCGCCTTTTCTATGCGCAGTGAAATGAATATAACCCGCAATTTTAAGGAAGAGACCCAAAGCTATTATTTAGCCCGGGCGGGTATTGCCCTTGCTTTAGTGGAAATATTAAATTCCGAAACCAACCCCGACATAAAGGGCGGATATATAAAAGATGATAAATTTATATTTAAACATAAAAACAAGGAAGGCGAAGCCGACTATTTAGACGACGATGCACAAGTTGCATTTATTCCCCAGCGGCAGAATATTCCTTTAGGAGCGGGTACGGTAAGCTATGAAATAACCGATGAACAGTCCAAAATTAATATTAACGGCTTAATGACCGGCAGAGATTCTGATAAAGACCTTGTGCACAGATTACTTTATGATGCGGCTGGTATACAAATGGGTACGGAGCGCGATATTATGGTAGACTCTATACTGGATTGGATGGACTCTGACGATCTACATAAACTAAACGGCGCTGAAGATGATTATTATCAAGGCTTGGATACCCCCTATGATTGTAAAGACGGCCCTTTTGATACTGTAGACGAGCTATTGTTAGTACGCGGAATTACCAAAAAGATTCTTTACGGCTCTAAAAGCCAGGGCAGCGGAATAAAAGAAGACCCTTTAGAATCAGAACAAGTGAAAGAAGACTCTGGAAGCTACCCGGGTTTGGCCAAATTTATTACCGTATGGGGTGGAAATCGTTTTAATAATTATACGGCAAATGCCGCCACTATGAAAATCAAATATGGTGAAGACCTGGCGGACAGCATTTATAATGCTACACAGGATAAACTGGAAAATCCAGATTTTTCCCCGCCAAAATCAAGCTGTTACAGCATTAAGGCTACAGGTAAGCTGGGTGATGGTTCAGCGTCCCGCACTATTTTTGCGGTAGTCAGAATTACCAAAAAAAATAATATTCCAAATATATTATATAAATGCTGGAATGATAATTCAGTAGAATATCAATTTGTAACCGAACAGCAAGAGTGATACTTTTATTCTGTAGCGGGTATAACATAATAATAAAGTATTTTAAGTGAATAACGTGAGTTCGACATAAGAAAAATTAATTTGTAGGGGAGGGGGCTTGTCCCCAATGCCATTAAGTTAAGCTTTATACTATAATGAAAAGCTTTTTTTAGTCTGTCATTCTTCAGCTTTCAGCCGAAGAATCTACTCGCATACTGGAGTAGATTCTTCACTCCACTTCGTTTCGTTCAAGAATGACAATTTCCTTAACTTAACAGCATTGGGGTTTATCCCCTCCCGAATAATGGGCGGGGACAGGGTCACGGACCCACGCCGCCGCCCCTACAGATTCATAAATTCAATAAGTTATGTTGGCCTCAGGTTAAATATAGAGGTAAACAATGAAAAAAGCTATTTTTAAATCGGGAGATACCCTTTTTCCGCTTATCAGCAAAGTAATGCAATGGCATTTTAAATATTATCTTTTAAAAAAACACAGCCCCTTATCCTGTGGAATATATGTTACCAATATATGCAATATGCGCTGTGAAATGTGCAATATCTGGCGGAATCCAAAATTAAATGCCCTGCCTATGAAAGATTATAAAAATATAATTGATGATTTACGGGATTTAGGCTGTTATTACGTAAGTCTGGCCGGCGGGGAGCCTTTAATACTTAGAGATATTATTGACAGATTGGGTTATGCAAAACAAAGAATTACTTATGTACATTTAGTATCAAACGGTTATCTGCTAAAAAAAGAAATGGCCGAAGCATTAGCTAGTACAAAAATGAATGAAGTATCTATTAGTATTGACGGTTTGCAGGAACTGCACGACAGTATGCGCGGGGTTGAGGGAACTTTTGAACACGCATTAGCTGCGGTTGATAACCTGAGGACATATGCGCCTAAAATAGAAATTGTAATAAATTCAATTATATCGCCTAAAAATATCTCAGATTTGTATAAAGTGGCTGCTATGGTGGAAAAATGGGGGCTGATGCACAAATTTCAACCGGTCAATAAACATCCGGTTTTTGACGGCCAAAAAGATATAAGCAATTCTTATCAACCTGATACCAAGGAATTTAATGAGATAAAAAAATTTACTGATTTTATTATGAAAAAACCTAATGTAGCCAATAGCAGGTATTTTTTATCAGAAATTCCCAATTATTTTGCCGACAAAACAAATAAAGGTATTTTTACCGATAAATGTATCTACGGTTATCATCATTGTGAGATAAAAGAAGACGGCGATGTATATCCTTGTCTTACGGGTATGGATTGGAAAAACGGTTTTAAACTGGATAATGGTTTGAAAAATGTTATTTATACAGATGAATATAAAAACAAGCTGAAAGAGTTGGAGACTTGCGAACTATGTCAGCAGAATATGTATATTTGTTATTTTGAACCCAGAATTACTTTTCCGATAACAAATTATTTGAAGTATAAAAGTATGAAGGTATCCTAAGTATAGCGTCTATGTTTCGGGGTGTCCCACCCCGAAACACTTGCGGTGAGCAATAGTTTCGGCATGGGACATACCGAAACATAAATTTAACTACATAATATAAGCTAAATGTTTTATTTAAATCAGAGTATTGGTATAGAATTTGGCGAGGATTACCTTAAGATAGCCCGGATTACTAAGGCTGTATTAGGGATTAAAGCGCTTAATTTGAAAAGATGCGCGCTGCCGTCCGGCGATATTTCTGCGCTTTCCTATCAAGAGGCAGTAATTACTCAACTGACTAATTTTTTTAATGATAATAAAATCAAAACAGCTGAGATAATAATTGGATTACCGCCGGAGCAGACGCTGCTAAGACAAATTGAGGTTCCACCGGTAGGACAAGAAGAAATACAGGAAATGCTGGAATATGAGATTGAGCGTCACCTGCCGTTTGCCTCGCGTGAGGTATGTATTGACTTTATAATTACTGAAAAAAAAGGCGCATCGCAAAAATTATTATTACTGGCGGCTCGTAAAGACAAGATAGACCAATATGTAGATATTTTATCCAAAGTAAATCTAAAATGTAGCGCCGTTGATATTGTATCCTTGGCCAAAATAAATTTTCTGCAATTTAATGGGTTAACCTACAGCAGTCGTAATTCAGAAAAACCCAAAAACTATCTGTTTGTAGAGCAACAAAATAAAAAAGTGGAACTGGCGCTGGTGATTAATGGAAAGTTGAATATGTCCAGGCAGCTTGCGCCAAAAGAATTGGGTCGTATAAGTATGATGTCGGTGGATGAGATATCCGCTGCTGATTCTTCCATAGCAAATCAATCGGCTGGCTTAGCCCAAAAGATTAATCAGGAAATAACCTGGTGGCAGAAGAATCTATCGTATAATAATCATAAACCGGCAATTGAACATATTTTTGTATTAAATAAAGGGGAAGCCGGCAGAGCCCTTTGCCGTGAATTGGCGGAGAAGACAGAGATTCCCTGTTTGAATCCCGATAATTTTCCGGCAATTAAATCTTTAGATGAAAATGAACTTGATATAATAGAATTTTCCGGCGCCTTGGGACTGGCGATAAGAGGCATAAAAGAGCAGCCGAATACAATCAACCTGTTGCCTACGCTTTTAAAAAATACTGGCAAAAAGGGTAAGTTATTAGTTACTTCAGGTTTGATGGCGCTTGCAAGTCTGGTTTTAATCGCCAATTTAGCCGGCTTCTTTTTTAAAGACAGACGCGCTCTGGCCAAAGTAAAACAGCAGCTAACCGATTTGCAGCCGCATATTGTTTCCATGGCCGGTTTACAAAGTGAATATAATAAATTAAAAACACAGGTAAATACTCTAAGGCATATAAAACCGGGGAAAATTACTAAATTGGACATAATAAAGGAATTGACTATCAGATTACCTGAAGATGCCTGGCTGCAAAGGTTGAATGTGAAAAAAAATACAGTGGAAATAAGCGGCAGGGCGGGTTCAGCTTCCAATTTAATTCCCTTACTGGATGCCTCTCCATTATTTGAAAATGTTAAATTCGCCTCTACCATTACCACCAGAGGCGGAGAGATGGAAAAATTTAAAATTAGGATGGACTTGGAAATTGAATAATCAGTATGCCGTTTCGTTAATAAGCATAGTCGCATAATTAGCTATAATATTTTTAGTGGGGTCAGATAAGAAATCTGCCCCCAAAGTCCCTGTTGTCGGATTTTTAGAATCCGATAACACAAATTATAGATATTTGTGTAATTATGTTTATGCAGGATTATAATTTGCTGTCACCCTGAGGCTGTGTCTTAATTGGGAAAATGCTCTTATTCTGTCATTCTGAGCGAAGAGGCTGTGTCGCAATTGCTTATAAGCTGAGAATTGCCCGCAAGCTGTCATTCCTACGAAGGCAGGAATCCAGCCTTTTTCAGTAAGTTATGGATTCCTGCTTCCGCAGGAATGACAGATTTCGATGTTTAGATGTTTCGGCTTGTCTCAAGCTGAAACCCGTAAAGGCTGTCTTAAACAGTTTCGGCGCAAGACAAGCCGAAACATCTAAACATACGCAAAACATATAAAAAACACAATGTAAACAAAAAGTAAGCATATGAACATAAATCTACGCGAAAAAAAACTTTTACTATCTACCATTGCTATATCGGTGGTTTTATTGGGATATTTTTATGTAATAGAACCCATTATCAACAGCCAACAGGAAGTAGCCATTGAGCTGTCTAATAATATCAACATGTTAAATCAAAATCAATTAAGGTTGAACCGCCGTCCCAAATTGGAGGAAAACTTAAATAAACTAAAAGAGGAATATAGCAAACTGGAAGAGCGGCTTTTGTCTGGAGATAAGGCGCCGCTGGCGGCGGCTGAACTTCAAAAGATTATAAAATCAATTCTAAGAAGCGAAAAAGTGAGTATATTAAGTGAAAAAGTGCTGGAACCTCAAGATATGGGTGATAGTTATCAAAGGATAGCCGTGCAGATTACTATAAAGTGTTTGGCTACAAACTTAAAGAAAGTAATGTATGAGATACTGAACAATTCTTCTTCAGTATTATTAAATATTCCAGAAATAGATGTAAAGGTAGATAATCAGCGTAAGCCCAAGGATGTTAAAGCTACTATTATAGTAGAAGGGGCTATTCGCAAGGAGAAGCCCAATGTTTAAAAAACCTGTACTGTTAAATGCCGCCCTGATTGTTTTAACCGGTTTTTTGGCATATAATTTGTGGCAGACCTGGTTATATTCAGCAACGGATACGAACGCTGATTTAAAAGTAGAAAAGGTGAAATCCCAAAAGCTCACATAAGATAATAGCAATAGTAGCCGGCAGGATGTGCAAGCTTCACTTGCTTCTTACGATATTATTGGTAAAAAAAATGTTTTCAGACCGCAAAGAAAGGAATGGACAGCGCCGCCGCCGCCCAAACGGGTTAAAAGAGTTAAAAAGGTTAAAAGTAAACCTGCTCCTCCGCCGCCGGATTTGCCGCCGCCTCTGCCTAATCCTGCCGTTATGGGTATTATTGTAGAGGATGATGGAACCAGAATTGCCATTATGCAGGGACATAAGCGCGAAGATGTTGTAGTTAGAAGTTTTTCAAGACGTAAAACAAGGAGAAGACAAAAACCTAGATCACGTATTGTTGCCGATAAAATTGGTACTTATCATGTGGGCGACAGTATTTCTGAGGCGGTAATCGTTGCAATAGAACCCAATAAGGTTGTTATAGAACGAGATGGAAAAGAAATAGAGCTGATACTAGGAGAAAAAAGCAGTGAGGATAGGTCGCCGCCGGCTATTAGAAAATCGGTAAAAAAACCGAAAGCCGCATCCCCTTATCTGCAACCTGATTTTCCTATAGGTGAAGATGCTATTCCGCCGCCTGCGCTGCCGCATCGGAACCTAACCAGAAGCGAACGTTTGGATAAAATCAGAAAATCACGTAACAGACGCAACCGCCAGCCGATGATACCGGGAAAGTAGCTAATTATTAGCCTTAAGTCTATTATTTAACCCAACTTGCCGCCTATGGTGAAGTTATCCATTTTTGTAATTGCCATGCCGAAGGCCGAAGAATCTGCTCGCATATTGTATGTAGATTATTCACTCCGCTTCGCTGCGTTGGCAATAACAAGTATGTAAAACTTGGCATAAACCTATAGGCAGCAACTTAAGCCATTTAATAACATTATTTTCTCCCTTTGTGACTCTGCGGTTTTGTGTGAGAAAATAAAAACATAAATAATCACACAAAGCTTGCTATATTGTAGAGAGTTCCGTAGCTGCCGACCTTTAGGTCGGCTATCATTAGAGCGGGTTTTTAAGACCTGCGTTATACGCCTGAGAAGCCGACTTAAAAGTCGGCGGCTACGGGATACAAGTCCGCCCCACAGGGCGCTAAGTCGAGTCAACAGCATTGGGGTACGCCTCCCCTACAGGGTAATAAAATCAATGAGTTTTATGTTGAACTCAGATTAGTATGGATAAAAAAATCAAGTTATGTTATATTTCATGAAAAAACAACTTTTATCTTTTATAAATTAGGACGAATAATTTGTTAGCCGATTTTTCAACCAAAAAAAACGCATTATTGTCAGGTATATTTTTTATCTTAACCGCGTTGCTATCTTGCGCTCCAAGCCATAAGGCGGTTAAAGAAGAGCCGTCTATCCAGAAAAAACTAGTAAAGACGCTTCCTTCCGCTAAAAAAGCGGATAAAAAAACATCGCAGCCCAAACCCCCAAAAAAAGTACCGGCACAAAAACCTAAGCATCGCCAGCTTAGCGTAAAAGAACACTTATCAGAAAAATCTGAAGATAACTTTATTGTGTTAAATTTTGACGGGGCTGATTTGCAGGTGGTACTACAGACAATTAGCGAATTGGTGGGAATAAATTATATATTAGGACCTAAAATAAAGGGTAAGATAACCATTCAAACCTACAAAAAGATACCCCGTAAAGACTTAACTGAAGTTTTATATTCAATATTAGAAGTAAACGGCTTTACTACGGTGAAGTCGGGTCATTATATAAAAATCGTGCCCATTACCAGCGCCAAACAGTATCCTATAGAAACAAAGGTAGGTAAAGACGAATCACAAATTTCCACTGAAGATGTAGTTATTACTCAAATAATCTCCTTAGAATATATTGCTGTAGATGAGGTTGCCGCTATATTAAGGCCTCTAATTTCCAGATCAGGCAGCCTGATTACCCACAAGAACACCAATTTGATGATTTTATGCGATACTTCAGCCAATATAAAGCGCCTGATGAAGATTATAAATATGCTGGACTTACCCACGCAATTGGAAATAGGCGAAAAGGTTTTTGTATATTATGTGGAAAATGGGGATTCCGAGGTTTTAGCCGGTATTTTAAATAAAATTTACGGCAAGAAAAGTAAAAAAAAGGACATTACCAGAGTCATACAACCGGGAAAGAAAAAAACCTCCAGGCGCGCCAGAACGCCTAAAAGACAGGTTATTAAAACCGGGGGAGAAGGGATCGCCACTGGACTTGCGGGTGAAATAAATATAGTGGCCGCCAAAGAAATAAACGCCCTAATAATTAAAAGCTCTCCGCGTAATTACAGCGTAATAAAAGAACTTTTAAAAAAGCTGGATATTATGCCCAAGCAGGTTTTAATAGAGGTGCTGATTGCCGATATAACATTAAATGATGATTTTCAATTCGGTCTGGAATGGTGGGCGGCCAACCAAGCTTCAAAGATCGGCGGCCATAAACCCGCCACGCCCTTTGGGCAACTAACCACTTTTTCACCTATAGGCGCACCGGCGGGGGCATTGAGTTATATATTGGACCAAGGCGCATTATTTAAAAGCACTATAGCGATTCAAGCCTCTAAGGGTAATGTAAATATTCTCTCCAGCCCGCATATATTAACTACTGATAATCAGGAAGCCAGTATTTCTATAGTGGATCAAATACCTATTATAAAAACCTTTTCTGATTCTACCACTACGGGCGGCACTACCACCTCGGTGGAGTTTAAGGATGCGGGTATTACTCTGAAAGTTACGCCTAAAATCAATGAAAAGGGTTTGGTAAGTATGAAAATCACTCTGGAGGTAAGCGATGTCGGTCCGCAGGTAGAGACAACGCAGGGCAAGCAAACCAGTTTTATTAAACGCAACGCCCAAACTTCAGTGGTTGTTCAAAACGGGCAGACTTTGGTAATCGGCGGTTTGATTCGCGAAAATCAGTCTGAAAATCGTGTTGGCATCCCTTTTTTAATGGATATTCCGGTAATTGGCTATCTATTCGGTTCTGATACCAAAAGCGTGAACAAAACGGAGTTGGTTATGCTTATTACCCCGCATGTGGTAACCAGCCGCCAGGAGGTTGACGAGCTTACTGATAAATTTAAGACTAATGTGAAAGACCTTAGAGAAATTATGGGCAAGGAGGTAGACTAACTAACCTGAGTTAGACATAAAAATTGTTGATTTTATTGTCCATGTTTGGCTTGTCCCCAAGCCGAAATTGTTAAAGGCGTCCGTTATAGGTTTAGGCTTGGGGACAAGCCAACATCGATAGAGTTAGAGTGAGGGGAAAATAAAAGAAAATCCCCCTCACCTTGATCCTCTCCCCAAGGGGAGAGAAGAAATATGCAAAAATTATATGATGTACTATCCTGTAAAAAAATACAACTCATTCCTTCTATTTATCTGGGTTTTATGCCTATTCCCCGCAACCGCTCAAGGAGCGCTAAACCTTGAATTGCGTATAGAAAACCGTACGCATTATGACAGGGTGGACGATCCCGTCACATCTGGAGTCCCCTTACCGGAAGGTCTAATCAACTTAAACCCGATTACACGTCAGCCGCCGCTTAGAATCATTAATCCGGAAGGCAAAGAAATACCGGCTCAATTTACAATTTTATCCTCATGGCCGGATGGTTCTATTAGATGGGTGTTACTGGATTTTCAGGCCAGTGTGCCGGCTGAAAATGAGGCTATATATTATCTTAAAGATCAAGGTAATGGAGACAGCCCTAAGGGTATGAAAGTTGAGCAGACAGATGACTATATTTATATAGACAACGGCAGACTTGAATTTACCATAAACAAAAACGGCCCTAATTTATTTGAAAAAGTCTTTCTTAAAGATTTTGAAATAAACCCTATTATTACCCCCAAACATCAAAACGGTATAGAGCTAAAACGCTCTAAACTATACGCCAGCTATTTCACGCATCCAGATGAGGTACGTATAGAAAAAAACGGTCCCTTACATACTGTTATTTTAATGCGGGGCAAATTCGCGGCTAAAGACGGTAAGATATTTAAACCGGATACAGCGCGTTACAGCATAAGAATTCATACCTATTTGGGAAAAACATTCCTGCGCATGTTTTTAACCCTTGAAAATAATGGCAGATATGGCTTCAGGCACGAAAGCTTTGAGGCTGAACCTTACAATTTTGACGAGGTAGCCCTAAAAATAAAGCTTAATACAAAAAAACAGGTTACTTTGCAATCAGAAGGATATCGCCAAGAGCATTTTCCCAAAGAACGTTTTTTCGTCTATCAGCGCCATAGCTTAATGGATAATTATAATGAAGACCTAAACTTTAATTATATGATAAAAAAAGACCAAAAAGTAGTAACACAGGGTAAAAGATTCCCCGGCTGGCTGGATATCTCCGATATTGCCCAAGGTATGACTGTAGCGGTCAAGCACTTTTGGCAGAATTACCCCAAAGCGATTACCTATCAACAGCGCACACTTTCCTTGGGATTATGGCCGCTGGGGGGTAATTGGCCGCCATATGCCGCCAAAGGCTATAATATGCGCGGCGCTACTCACAAAACACATGAAATTCTTCTTTACTTTCATAAAAGAAACGATGAGAAGATAAACACCAAAAAAATGTTTGGATTCCTGTCAGCCAGCAATAAACCGGATACCAAAAATGTACACCCTCTGCTTGAGGTGGAATTTTTTAATAACCCCCTATTTGCGATAGCGCCTTCTGAATGGTACAAAAAAACCAAAGCGCTTTTGTCTTTAGGTTATATGACTCCCAAAGACGAAGCACAAGTAAGACGTATTGCCAAACGGTATTTTAAAGAAAAAGATATACTTCCAGCGCTATTAAACGAACAAATCTTGAAATATGATCGCTCAAGCGATGATTATATCTATTTTGACGAAAACATAAAAACAGAAGCAAACCTAAAAACAAGACTCAATAAAACCTGGCTGGCAGAGTCCGAAGATAAAATGGACTATATTATTGACTTATGGGAAAAATCCTCTCAAGAGATTACAGTTGAAGAAGCCTTGCGCAGATACGAACAATTACAAGCTTGCAAGGTTCATATTGAGTCATCCGAAATGCAGCATAATAAATACCCGCCTTCCACCGTATACACAGAACGTGAAAAACGCTCAGAGCATATGGATTGGTACGGATGGATGGATTTTGGCGATCTCGCATGGGGAGGGAACGAGGGCGAGGGAGCTTATGCCTCGCTGCATTATGACTGGCCTTATGGGATGTTGCTGCAATTTTTAAGAAGCAATGATTATGCTTTTTTCAAGCTGGCCGATGAGATGGCGCGGCATATGATGGATATTGATCATTATCATACAAGCCGCGGCAGCCCTTATCTAAATAATCTTCAATGGAATGAATTTGGTAATCACGACCGCGCTCCTGAGCCTTGGGAACCCCTTCCCAGTCATACATGGGCGCAGGGACTTGTTTTGTATCATCTGCTTACCGGAAACATGCAGGCCAAGGAAGTAGCCCTAAAAATAGGAAAGGGCGCCATTAATTATTGGAGCCGCGTACCCGGTTCGTCAGAACTTAGAATACAGGGCTGGACTATTGAAAATATGCTGGCGCTATATCAGCTTACAGGAAAACAAAAATACTTCAACTTCGCCAAAAAAATATATACTGAAAAAACCCTGCCCTTTATTTCTAAGGAAGGTTTTGCCGGCGATCCGCGGGACCTTAATATTTTCCCTTTTACACTCTCCCTGGAGCCTTTAATAAAATTAGAGACGCTTACAAATGATGAGGATTTGCATGATACCATTTTTAGGATGCTGGATTTTTTGGTAAATAAAGCCTATATCGGGGGGAAAGACAGGCTAAGGGGATTTTCCAAAAATGAAATGACCGATACAAGATTGGTGAATATTTTACTTCGCGAAAAAATAATCAGAGAGGATAAAAATAATCCTGATATTGCCTTTTTCGATAAAAGCATAAGAAGCCAGGAACACTTATTAAAATTATTAGCTGAGATAAATTTTGATAAATTATACTTAAGCAATAATGATGAAGAAAAACCTGAAGATGAGCTTGATGAATATGAAAATGAGGATATTCTGAAAACACAGCAGACAGAAGATAAAAAAAGCGGTTTTACCGGCCTTTTCGGGCTTGATAGTCTGCTTGATTTGGATAGTACAAAAGAGATGGACGAACGCAAGCAAAAAATTATCTTAATGTGGCAGAAGACTCATGAAGGTAAATGGTATGAGCCCAATTATCTTCCCTACACCTTTAATGTTAGAACCGGTTTTAGATATGGTTTTGCCCCCGGATATAATTTTATAATAAGTAATGCGCTGGCATATGCCTATTTAAAAACAGGAGAGGCCAAATATTTTAATAGGGCTCGGCAGTTATTTAAAGACGCTGTTTTTTACTGGCAAACTGAAGACTTGTTAATTGACCCTACAATACGCTCGCCTATTGCCTATGCTGCGGCTCATTTCCCCGGTTCGCGCAGCAAGGTACACGGCTGGATAAACCGCTATCCGCAGATATATCTTTATATGGAAGCGCATCCCAAAACAGATATTATCCCTCCGGCTAAAATCAAGGATTTAGAGGTTATTCCGGGGATAAATGAGGGAGAGGTGATTTTGGAATGGACGGCTCCGGGTGATGATGAATATAAGGGTGTTGCTAATCATTATAAAATAAAATACGGCGCTCATCATATGGAATCTGATATGCAATGGTGGCAGGCTGCAAACATACCGAATGAGCCGGCGCCATTACCGCCGCATACCTTGGATTTATTTGTAATAAAAGGTTTAGAGGTAGGTAAAACCTACTTTTTTGCGATAAGAACATATGATGAGGTGGATAATTTATCGCCTATTTCCAACATCGCCCATATTACTTTGGAGCAGCCTCAACCTACAGATGACGAGGCGGTAACTCCGCCTCCGCCAAAGGCCTTGGACTCGGATCATGACGGGGTATTGGATAATATGGATAAGTGCCCAAATACGCCAGCCGGCGTAATGGTGGATACTAAAGGCTGTCCGCTGGACTCGGATCGTGACGGAGTAGCAGATAATATGGATAAGTGCCCAAATACGCTTATCGGCATAATGGTGGATTATAAGGGCTGTCCGCCGGATTCCGATCATGACGGGGTAGCAGATTATATGGATAAGTGTCCGAATACGCCTGACGGTATAATCGTAAATGATAAGGGTTGTCCGCCGGATTCCGATCATGACGGGGTAGCAGATTATATGGATAAGTGTCCGAATACGCCTGACGGTATAATCGTAAATGATAAGGGTTGTCCGCCGGATTCCGATCATGACGGGGTAGCAGATAATATGGATAAGTGCCCAAATACGCCTGACGGTATAATCGTGGATGAGAAGGGCTGTCCGCCGGATTCGGATCGTGACGGGGTAGCGGATTATATGGATAAATGCCCGAATACGTCTGACGGTATAATCGTGGATGAGAAGGGCTGTCCGCTGGATTCGGATCATGACGGGGTATTGGATAATATGGATAAGTGCCCGAATACGCGTACTGGCATAATGGTGGATGAGAAGGGCTGTCCGCCGGACTCGGATCGTGACGGAGTAGCGGATTATCTGGATAAGTGCCCGAATACGCCTGACGGCGTAATGGTGGATGAGAAGGGCTGCCCGCTGGACTCGGATCATGACGGGGTATTGGATAATCTGGATAAATGCCCGAATACGCCTGACGGCGTAATGGTGGATGAGAAGGGCTGCCCGCTGGATTCCGATAGCGACGGGGTAGCGGACTATCTGGATAAATGCCCCGGCACTCCGTTGAGGGTTGCCGTTGACAATAAGGGCTGTCCTTTACCTAAAAGGTATCAACCACGCTTAAAATTGTATTTGATACCAATAAATACAATATAAAAACAATCTATTATGCTGAGATACAAAAGATTGCCGATTTTATGAAAAAATATCCGTGGACTACAATTACGATTGAAGGACATACGGATAATGTAGGTAGAGACGCCTATAATATAAAACTTTCGCGAAAGAGAGCAAAAAGTGTAAAAAGGGTACTGGTAAATACATTTGATATTGATATGGGACGAATCGAAACCATAGGTTATGGTCCTAAAAAACCTATAGCTGACAATTCTAATGCCGCAGGCAGGCAAAAGAACCGCAGAATCCAAGCGGTTATTGAAACAATAACTAAAGATTAATTTGTGTTTCGGGAATCCTTCCCGAAATTTATCCTGTATTCTATGTTTCTGGGTGTCTATGTTTTGGAGCGTCTCACCCCGAAACAAGCCGTAGGCTAGATTAAGGGGTCTGATATAATGGATACCCGTCATAAATTTAAATGGCTATTGAGTTCTCTTGCGAAACCAAAGTCGTTTAATTTTCTTAGCTGTCATTATTAAACGAAACGAAGTAGGCCGAAGAATCTGCCCACATATGCAAGCAGATTCTTCGGCCTACGGCCTCAGAATGACAGAATATAATCATTTTCGGAGTTAACTCAATAGCCATTTAAATTAAAGACAATACTTTTCATGAAAAGAACACCTGCGAATTCACCACACCTGGAGGCTGTATCGCAACTGCTCATAATCTAAAAAAATACTCGGATATCAGTAGTTTCGGCCTACTGACAGGCCGAAATATCAAAAATTGTATATCACATTAAAAAACTGTTTTGGCATTTTAGCTGTAAAATTTGTAATTTTATAAAAAGTTAGATTCTTTGCGCATATGGTGCCTAAAGGGCTGGATATGTATAAAAAAGCCGGCATACTATTAACTGTTTTGGCATTAACTACTATGGGATGTATTGAGAATATGTTCATATATTTTCCTGAACAATATCCGCAAGGGTATTGGGAAGCAGGCGGGCATTTGCCCAAAGAGGATTGTTTGTTTACTGCATCAGACGGAGTGAGACTGCATGGTTGGTGGTTTGAGGCTAAAAATAGCTCAGGCTCAAAGAGCCTGCTGTGGCTGCATGGTAATGCCGGTAACATAACTCATCGCATTGATAATCTGACCAGGTTATTCCATTTAGGTGTAAATATTTTTATAATTGATTACCGCGGTTACGGAAAAAGCAGGGGACAGCCCAGTGAAGAGGGCTTATATAAAGATGCGCAGGCGGCATATGATTATCTTATAAAAAATAAGGGGATCTTACCGCAGAATATATATATATTCGGGCGTTCCCTAGGGGGTGCGGTGGCTGTTGAGCTGGCTTTAAAAAATCCCTGCGGGGGACTTATAATAGAGTCCACTTTTACCAGTTTACCTGATATCGGTAAACAGTTATATCCATATCTGCCGGTTAAAATCTTAACCAAAGAACGCTATGATTCACTAAGTAAAATTAAGCAAATTAACGTACCGAAACTTATTATACACGGTGATGCCGATGAGATAGTTTATTTTGAGCATGCAGAAAAACTGTTTAAAGCAGCCGGTCAAGCGAAAGATTTTTATCAAATAAAAGGCGCAGATCATAATAACACCTATTTAGTCGGCGGTAGAACTTATTTGGATAAACTAAAAGAATTTGTAAACCGGAGCAACCGGGGTAATTCTATTACTCCGAATTAAGTAGCTGGTATTAGGCGCAAGGACTTTTGTATTCCGGGAATCACTCCCAAAATCTATCCTGCTTTTTGGGGATTAGTTTCGGAATATAGTCCCAAAACACCAAACTTAATTTTCATTAGTAGTAGTGTTTTGAAGTTTTTCTACCAAACGGTATACTGTTGTTCCAAATGTTTGTGGCCATTGTTTACAAGGTGGAGTGTCTTTCTGCTTTGCTCGTCGAATAGCAGACATTATATTGGGTATAAATTTGTTAGTTTCCACATGATTTTTGCGGTAATTTGGCAAATGTTTTTTTAAACGGGTTACACATGCTGAATAATTACTTACTTTAGTCATGTTACGCAAAACTTGCTTTTACATGTAGGGTGGAGCAAGCCCATGCTAGAAAAAGAGTATAAAAAGATATACTCGGATTACTTTTTTGACAGTTGCGGCTCCACCATACTTACCCTATAAGTAATTGTAGAGGCGGT
>JAJRXT010000075.1 GCA_024276125.1 bacterium | reverse complement strand
TCGGCAGCCACAAAGATTGCTCGCTGCTAGGTGTGGTGGATTCGGGGTAATCTTTTAATAAATTATTGTCTTTAATGTATAACGAATATCTGTTATATCAGACCCCTTAATCCACCCTACGGCAATGTCATTGTTTTTTTGCGTAACATGAGTTGTTCCTTATATCAATGGTTTTTCAAAAGGTAAGAAGTATAGCGGGGTTTGCTTTCGGTCTTACCTTGTCTCTATCTTAACTAATTTACCTTATGCAAAAAAAACTATAAAATGACAATTTCCACCAGTATTAAGCATAGTTGCGTATATCGTTATAATTTTTTTATCGGATAGCGCTCTATGTTTATAGTGTTGTCAGTATTGAATAATGTTATAGTTATTTAAGCAGCTATGCTTATAGGGGAATATATTTTATTTATTGAACATCATATTAATAGTTCCGTAAAAGCTTATACTGTGTAGTTCGGGTTACATCCAGCCAATTTACAAAATTAACCTGAATAATTTTCAGAGTTAATCTAGGTTACAGAATCTGATTGAAAAAACAATGCGTTCTTAGCTTCCAATTGATTGTCTCTGATACTATTTAAAAAAAAAAGAGAAATAAATTATGTATATATTAGGAATATCAGCTTTTTATCATGATAGCGCAGCTTGTTTACTAAAAGACGGGGAAATCTTTGCGGCGGCTCAAGAGGAAAGATTTACCAGAAAAAAACATGATTTTTCTTTCCCCCAAAATGCGATAGACTACTGTCTGAGCGAAGCCGGTATTACAACTAATGATTTGGATTACGTAGCCTTTTATGATAAACCGATTGTAAAGTTTTTTAGGCTGTTGGAAAGTTATCTGGTATTTGCTCCTAAGGGAATAAAATCCTTTATTCAAGCTATGCCCATGTGGCTTAACCAAAAACTTTTTATGCGCGATACCATACAAGAAGAGTTGGCCTATGAGGGAAAAGTCTTGTTTCCTGAGCATCATCAATCACATGCGGCTTCCGCTTTTTATCCCTCGCCATTCAAAGAGGCGGCAGTACTGACTGTTGACGGCGTGGGAGAATGGGCTACTACCAGTTATGGAGTGGGTAAAGATAATAATGTCACTTTATTGTCAGAGCTTAAATTTCCTCATTCTTTGGGATTACTATATTCGGCTTTTACATATTATACGGGATTTAAGGTTAATTCCGGCGAGTATAAACTAATGGGACTAGCGCCGTATGGCGAGCCTAAATACGTAGATTTAATCCTGGATAATTTGCTGGATTTAAAAGAAGACGGTTCTTTTAAATTAAATTTAAAATACTTTGATTATTGTGTCGGTCTTAAGATGACCAATAAAAAGTTCGACAAATTATTTGGAGCTCCTCCGAGAAGTCCCGAAACCAAAATAGCTCAACGTGAAATGGATATTGCCCGTTCAATACAAGTAGTTACCGAAAAGATTCTACTTCGGGTTGTAAAGCACATAAAAAAGGAAACCGGACAGAAAAATTTGTGTCTGGCCGGCGGTGTAGCGCTTAACTGCGTGGCTAACGGCAAAATTATAAAAGAGGGTATATTTGAAAATGTATGGATTCAGCCGGCTGCCGGAGATGCCGGCGGCGCTCTAGGCTCTGCTTTGATAGTGCATTATGATTATCTTAATAATATGCGTAGGGTCATCGGTAAAAGAAACTCGCAAAAGGCAAGTTACCTGGGTCCTTGTTTTGGCGACAATAAGATTGAAGGTTTTCTGGTAAGCAAGAAGATTCCTTTTGAGAAATTAAAAAGTGAAGATATGCCGTTAAAAATTGCCCAATTGATTGCCTCTGAAAAGGTTATCGGCTGGTTTCAGGGCAGGATGGAATTTGGTCCCAGAGCGCTTGGAGCGCGTAGTATTATAGGCGACCCACGCTCGCCTGATATGCAGTCTGTTATGAATTTAAAAATAAAATACCGCGAATCATTCAGACCTTTCGCTCCGTCAGTGCTTTTAGATTATGTTTCTGATTTTTTTGATTTTGATGGCGAAAGCCCCTATATGCTGATTACCGCGCCGGTGAGGCAGGATAAAAGAAAAAAACTTACGCCAGAGGAAGAAAAGCTTTTTGGTATAGAAAAATTAAAAACTATACGCTCTGTGATACCGGCTATTACTCATGTAGATTATTCTGCACGATTACAGACAGTAAGCCGTAAAGATAACCAGCGCTATTATGATATGATTAAGGCCTTTTACAGTTTAACCGGTTGCCCGATTGTAATTAATACCTCGTTTAATGTGCGGGGAGAGCCGATAGTCTGTACTCCCGGGGATGCCTATACCTGTTTTATGCGCACGCAGATGGATTATCTCATTTTAGGCGATTATCTTTTGGATAAAACCAAACAACCCAAATGGGATGAGGACTTTGACTGGCGCGAACACTTTGAGGTGGAGTAGATAATATGCACAATGAATTTACGGCCATAATTGAGCGCGACTGAGAATATTACATTGCCTATTGTCCTTCAAGCGCCCGGAGCAAATGGTCAAGGCATGAGCATAAAAGAATGCCGCCAAAGTTTAATTGAAGCTATCTCGCTGACACCTGTTAAACTGTAAGGATTTTTAGAATTCTTACAGTACAAAAAGTGATTATTAAAACCTATTATAGAAACATAAAAAAACATATAAATTCACTACAAAACGGTATATATTTATGAAAAAACCAGCTACTAAAAAAGATATTAAAACTTTTGGAATTGGTCTTGCGGTTATTTTAACTGTAATCAGTGGAATTTTATTTTATAAGCATGGCGCTGCCAAAACAGGCTATTTATATTTCCTTGGAGTAGCCGCGACTTTACTCATACTGTCGCTGGCTGCTACCGAACGACTCAGGCCGGTTTATAATGGGTGGATGAAGGTTGCCGGCGCTCTTGGATGGTTTAATACCCGCTTGCTTTTGTGTATAATCTATTATCTGGTATTTACTCCAACTGCTTTAATTTGCAGATTGCTTGGTATGGATTTACTGGACATTAAAATAGCGCCTCAGGCAGATAGCTGTTGGAAGGTTAAAGACAGCAAGCCCAGAAACAAGCAAGATTATGAGAAACAATTCTAGCCCGAATAATTTGAAAGTTAGTCTCTAGCAAATTATATCTTTCGGAGTGGGGCACTCTGAACGTCTATTAATAACTGATGTTACGCAAAAAAACTAACGACGCCGTTGTAGAGTGGATTAAGGGGCTTTATATAACAGACATTCTTTATAAATTAAGGATAGTACATTACACAAGGATTGCCCTTAAATCCACCACGTTTAGCGGCGAACACATGGCGGTGGGTCCGCGACTATTTGAGATAATATCGACTTAAATATATCTTTGAAACTCTTTCATAATACTTAGCTTGCCCCACCATACATTAAAAAAGCAGGGTTTGCGTAACATCAGTTAATAACATACATTTGGGATAGCCTGAAACATCGGTATCCCTTATTTACAATATAAAAAATAAAGGAGTTGATAATAAATGGGAAAAATGGGTTTAGTAAAAGAATTATGGGAGTTTATGAGGGTTAATAAAAAATTCTGGTTAGCTCCTATAATAATAGTTCTTCTTTTAATGGGTGCATTGATAATTTTCACAGAATCATCTGCGCTGTCTCCATTTATTTACGCCCTTTTTTAAGGCGCCTTAAGCAAATCAAGCAAGATTGTTTTATGTTTCGGGGTGTCTCACCCCGAAACACCTAGCGGTGAGCAATAGTTTTGGCATGAGACATACCGAGAACATAAGTTTATTTGTGGCGTCAGATTCTAAAAATCTGACACCTGTCAAGCTGGGCGGATTTTTAGAATCCGGCAAGTACAAAAATTGATCATTAAAACCTATTATAGAAACATAAAGACTGAACAATCCAATCTTCGGCTTAATATGGTCTGGGGTTTACATTTTCCCGGCTGGGTGTTTGAGCGCTATATCCAGCTAAGACGGTATGTTGTGCGCTGTAGCCTGAGATTCCGTTTCTACCTATTGCTAACACTTGAAAAGTATTTATTCTATTGTTTGGCGTAATTATTTTTCTTCTGAAATAGCCGTTTTTTACTTTTAGTGGAATCGCTATTTCATTTAAAAGCAGTGTAGCTTTAGTTACTGCCGGATCGCTTACTGTTCCTTCCACCCAAAGCACCTGACCGGTTTCTACTCCCTCCAGACCATTTTTAGGTGAAGTAAGGAAAATGGCGGGTCCCTCTTTAACCGGCAGAAATAATACCTTAAAAGATTTTTTCCCCACCCCGCCTTTTTTAGTTAAAGCCAGCACAGTAAAATTATTAATCCCCTTTTTAAGAGTCACCATAATGCTGAAGTTTTCCGAATTCATCTGCAATCTGTTTGTCTTTTCATTAACAGTCAAAAAGGCTTTTTTTATACCGGGTTTAATGCTGCCGCTTAGCATAAATTTTGAATTTGGCGCTCTATTTCCTATGGGTAAATTGACAGTAATGATAACATCAGCCTTGTTCAGACTGGACATTTCTCTGGCTGCATTATCGTCATAGAAAATCTTTTTGACTTTTATTTCCAGCGAATCCTCAAAAACTTTTTTTTCTTCGTACTTGATTTTTTTTTTGGGTTTTTGTTTACGGATAAAATCTTTTTTCAGTTCTACTTGCTTGGTTGATGCGGTAGCAGTAGGCAAGACTCTTTTGTTAATAGCAATAATGTTTTTATTGAAACGAGAGATAAAGGACTTTTGTTGTAATGGTTGCGCTGTACTTTTCCTTTGAGTGACGGATTTTGGGATTGGATTCGGTTGTGTGGGGAAAAAGTTTACAAATTGCATACTTTTAGGGCCGGCTAGGTCCATTCTGATTTTATATAAATTATCTAATCGATAAGAAAGTATTATTAACAATAAAACATGAAAAAGCAGCGAACAGAATAAGGCAGCGGCTTTTCTTAATTTCTTCCACTTATCCTTTTTTTGGAAAAATGAGCCGCTTGGCGCTAATTTATTATCAAATAATACTTTGTCAAATGCTTTATCAAAAGTATGCTTAAACACGCAAACAAATCCCTTTGTTACAGACGATTTTTTTATGAATTGATTAATATTAACGAGGAGGACTCTTTCTGTAAAACCCTTCCATTCTAATTATACCATAAAAGTCATACTATTTAAAATGATAACTACAAGTAGTTTGGTTTGTATTGTTATCATTATCAGATCGGCATAAAACAGGTTTAAAAAAAATGGATTGCCATAAACGGTTATGGCTGGCCGCTAAAAGCGCCTGTAAGTTAGAGTATAATTGGGGTTGACAAATTCCCTAAATAATACTAATTTAACCTGAGTTCGATATAAATTGATTTAATTTTATATGGGCGATTAGCTCAGGGGGAGAGCGCTGCCTTCACACGGCAGAAGTCGTTGGTTCAAATCCAACATCGCCTACCATAACCCGAATAATTCGGGAGTTAATCTGCGGCGGTATAACACAATAAATTAAAACAGATTACTCTTATACGGAATCGGGGCTAAATAATATTATCCTGAAGAATCTCCCCCCGCAATAGCGAGCAGATTCTTCATTCCGCTTCACTCCGTTCAGAATGACAACGATGTAAAAGCAAATTTTCCGCAAAATGAACCTATCGGTAGCAACTTGGGTTAGTTAAGAAAAAAACATTATTAATTGGAAAAGAAATCAGGTTTTTAAGGAAACATATGCGGTTGAATGCCAGTAAGTTTGCTAATTTACAAGGTGTTTCCAATGTTACTGTTTCAAGATGGGAAAGTGAAGAAGTACAAATTGGTCTGGCTAACAATAAATTAATATGTCTTCTTTTTGCAATAAAGCTGGAAAAAGAGAGTAACGAAACAATTCAATTAGATGTTTCAGGAAATTATAAGCCAACTACTGCCCCTGGTTATATAAATATTCCTGTAGATAGTTTAAATTTCAGGGAATTTACAATGCCGCTTGTTAAATATAACAGCACTATTCCACGACCTTATTACAATATAATTAAGAGAGCCAACATATATCCTGACGAGCTGTCATATGCCGCATAAAAACGCATTTAATATTACATTCGATGGTTTAAGGTTTTTGAATATTAATTTTTCTGTAAATTGTAATTTTTATTAAACTGCTGGCGTGGAAATTGAAACCAAAATGGATTTATCTTATAAGTATTCTGAAAAAGATAAAACATTATTGGTAAATCTAAAGATATCTCTCCTAAAAGACCAACTTCCTTTTTCTTTTAATATTGAGAGTGAAGGGATATTTTCTTTTCAAGAGGCTCTTGAAAAGAAAATTATTGATAAGATAGGAAACATAAATTGCCCCGCCATTATGTTTCCGTATTCAAGAGAATTGATTGCAGATTTAACTCGTAGAGCCGGATTCCCCCCTCTTCACCTACAGCCAGTCAATTTTGTAGAATTGGCAAATTTGTAGAATTCCGTATTTCGGGAATCCTTCCTGAAACGTATCCTGCTTCCTGATCCTTACATCTTCGGATCAGTTTCGGGATATAATCCCGAAACACACGAAAAAATCTGAGAACTGTCATTTTGTCATTCTGAGGCAGAAGACCGAAAAATCTACCCGCTTTGGACAGATTCTTCACTCCACTTCGTTTCGTTCAGAATGACGGTTCTCTTAAGTCAACAACATTGCACTTAACCCCTCCTTCCCCCTCCAGCATACGCTCTACATACTTACCCAGAATATCCACCTCTAAATTGAGCTTATTCCCAATTTTTTTACCGCCCAAAGTGGTATTAGCCAAAGTATGCGGAATGAGGGATACACTAAATTGCGCGCTCTTTACATCTACTACGGTTAAGCTTACCCCGTCTAAAGTGACCGAGCCTTTGGGTACAATATATTTTACCAGCGCCGCAGGAGCCGACATATACCACAGTGCATAGTCCCGCAGCCTTTGCTGTCGGCGGATACAGGCGCTCCCGTCTACATGCCCCTGCACAATATGCCCGCCTAAGCGGCCGCCTGCCGGTACGGCCGGCTCCAGATTTACCTTATCACGGGGCTTCAGCAGCCCCAAGTTGGTGCGCTGTATGGTTTCAGCCGCCAGTTGTACGCTAAAGCGCAGCTTATCCATACTTACCACCGTAAGGCATACTCCGTTTACGCTTACACTGTCTCCCAGCTTAAGTTGAGAAACCAGCGGCGAGTATATCTGTAAATCAGCCGAAATCCCCTTACGCTGTAAGCCGCCCACCTGTCCGATCTTTTCTATAATTCCGGTAAACATATTATTTAACAGTATCCAAACCGCAACCGCAGCCCAATGGGGAATATACACAGTTGGGAGGCTTTTCTATATAGCCTTCTATCATAATATCCTCGCCATAATTTTTGGTTTTTATATGCTTTAGTTTTATGGCGTCAGACATTTTGGCTATTCCCTCGCCGCCTATCGGGCATGGCGCTGTTTTTCCCCCTATTATCTTAGGTGATATAAAGAAAATTACCTTATCTACAATATCTTCCTTTATAGCTGAGGCGGCTATTTCCGCTCCTCCCTCTATCATAATACTGGTAATACCCATTTTACCCAATTCCTTTATCATATCTTTTAAATCAACCTTGTTGCGCTCATGTGAATTTACCTCAAGCACCCGGCTGCCGGTTTTTTCTATTTCGTGCATACGTTTAAAAAAGGCGTTTTTGGTGGTAACTATAATATTTGAAGCATTGGATTTTTGGATAAAAATATTGGCCTTTATAGGCACCTTAAGCAGGCTGTCTATTACAACCCGCAGAGGATCACGCCCGTGTTTGTCTATAAGTCTGGTAGTAAGACGCGAATCATCCCGAATAATCGTACCAATACCTACGCAGGTAGCATCGACCTGATTGCGAATCTGATGTACGCGCTGGCGTGACTCCGGGCCGGAGACCCATTTGGAATCCCCTGTCTTGGTTGCTATTTTACCATCCATGGTAAGCGCTATTGTTAAGATAACAAACGGTATGTTGGTGGTTACATATTTTAAAAAAATCTCATTTTGAAAGCGCGCCTTATTCTCCAGCAATCCCACCTCAACCTGTATACCAGCCTCACGAAGCAATCTAATTCCCCGACCGCCGACCTTAGGGTTAGGATCAGGCATGGCGATTACTACCCTGGCGGGTTTTGCCTGTATTATCTTGTCCACACAAGGCGGAGTAGCCCCCTGATGACAGCATGGTTCCAAGGTAACGTACAATGTAGCGCCTTTGGCATTTTCACCGGCTTCATTAAGCGCTATTATCTCAGCATGATTCGTGCCTGCTTTTTTGTGATAGCCTTTACCTATAATAGAATCATCTTTTACCAATATCGCCCCTACCATGGGATTAGGACGCGTGCGTCCGCGTCCCTTCTCCGCTAAGCGGAAGGCCTGTAACATATAATGTTTGTCTTTCGCCGCCTGGTTTTTAAATTTAGTCATTTTCCTCCCCTTCAAACAGGGCGCTTACAAAGTCCCCGGCATTAAAATCCTGTAAGTCCTCAATATCTTCTCCTACGCCTATCATTTTAACCGGCAGGTCTAAATCATTTACAATAGCAACAGCCACTCCGCCCTTGGCGGTGCCGTCCAATTTGGTAATTATTAATCCGGTAAGCTCAATGTCTTGATGGAATTTATTGGCTTGGGCAACGGCGTTTTGACCGGTGGTTGCATCCAGGACTAATAGCGTCTCATGGGGTGCGCCAGACAGACAGCCGGCGGCAACCCTCTTCATTTTTTTTAATTCCTGCATAAGATTTTTCTTGGTATGCAGCCGCCCTGCGGTATCAATAAGTAATACGTCTATTTTACGGGCAATCGCTGCTGATACGGCATCATAGACTACAGCGGATGGGTCTGCCCCGTTTTTTTGGTAACCTATAACATCAATCCCGACTCGCTTGCCCCATATTTGTAATTGTTCGCAAGCTGCCGCTCTAAAAGTGTCCGCTGCCGCCAGCATCACTCTTTTACCCTCTTTTTTATAGCGATAAGCCATTTTCCCAATAGTGGTGGTTTTACCTACTCCATTTACTCCCAACATTAGAATCACGCTGGGAGATATTTCCTGTTCCGCTATATCCTGGCATTTTTGAGTTAATATTTGCTCCAGTTTCTCTTGAATAGCGCATTTAATGCTGTCATAGTCTTTTAATTGTTTACGCTTTAGGCGTCTTTCAATTGCGCTTACAACTTGCCGGGTCGTATTCATTCCCAAATCAGCGCTTATCAGTAGTTCCTCAACTTCTTCCAGCAGCTCTGGAGTGATACTTTTGTGGCGGCGAAAAAGTTTTTCTAATTTGTGAATAAAATTACGGTGGGTTTTACTCAGTCCTCGCCGGAGTTTTTTTGCCCAACTCTTTTTTTTTGTTAGATTACCTTCTTTTATCAACTGGTTTAATTTCCTTTTGAGTTTGCGGAGATTTATTTTAATTTGAGTTCTTTGGTTTTGCCTCAAAAACCAATCCTCTGACAACGCTGCCGGATTCCCCTAACTGGGGGAGTTTTTCACCGTTTAATACGGCTTCAACTCCTGCTGCATTGCCAAGAGTAAGCGTTATTTTTTGGTTGGCACTAATGGTTTTAGAACTTCCCTCTCCCAGGATAATATCGTTTTCATCATCATCATCAGTTTGATATAATATCCAGGTTTTTTCTTTAGCTTTTAAGGTTAGAACTACCCCTTGCGCGGTTGGGGTATGTTTTTTGGTTTCCTTGGGTTTGGTGAGCGCTGTTTGTTCCGGCTTGGGTTTGTCAATAGTATTAGTTTTTATCTCTTGGTTTTGTAAGCTTTTTTCATCTTTTTTCAGCTCTTTTTCCGGTGTTTTTGTGGATTCTGTTTTTTTTTGGTCATTCTCTGCTGATTTAGATTCTACAGGTTTGCTTTGTTTTATATCTATAATTGGTTTTGGAGCGATTATAGGTGTTTTTTCTGATGTTATCGCCTTATCCGCAGTTTTTTGCTTACCATTACGCAGTGCGAAATATGCTGCGATGCTTAAGCCTGCAAGCAACAAAACAGCGATTACAATAAACATACCGTATTTACTGTTATTTGAAACAGGGGCTTGTTTAATTTCTTCTTCCGGCGCCGTCTCTTTACTTAAGGATTGCAGATAAAGCTCAAAATTAGTAATTACCTCATCCTGATTAAGTCCTACGAATTTGGCATATGCTCTTATGAACCCTCTGACAAATGTTTCGTGAGGCAATTTGTTATGCTGGTCATTTTCCAATGCTTCAAGCAGCGACATACTAATCATTGTACCTTTTGCGATCTAGGATAGTTCTATAAAACGTAATTCTCTTTCCTTTCTAATATAAGAGCCGAAAGATTCTTCCATGTTTTTCTCCACCCGAATAATTCGGGAATTAATTTTAAGCGAAGACTTAGTTTTTTTTTAAAATAAGCATTTTACGCATTTTTTTGCTTACGCCCATAAAATGTGCAAATTATCACACCTTCGGTGCAGGCTACCTCTGTAGCCGCCGACCTTTAGGTCGGCTAAAGAGGGGTATGTTTCGGGGCGGCAAACCCCGAAACACCTAGAGGCTGTGTCGCAACCGGAAAAACCGCTTTTTTTTTGTCATTTCCACAAAGGGGGGAATCCATAACTTCTTGAAAATACTGGATTCCTGCCTCCGCAGGAATGACAAGTTGAGAGCGTTTTTCAGGTTTTAAGCAGTTACGATACAATCTCCTAGCGGTGAACATTGGTTTCGGCATGGGACATACCGAAACATAACTATCAAGTTAATACCCTGCGTATTCTTCTATAGCCTGTTCGGCTATTTGTGAAGGATAGACGCTCATAGATTCTTTAAACTCTGTAACAGCTTTTTTGATATATCCTTTTTGTACATATGCCTGCCCTAACTGATAATGCAGGAAACCGGTTAATTGTTTGTCTTTTTTATACCAATCAGCCTTTATATAGCTTAGCGACTTTCGGTATTCTACTATAGCCGTGGAAACCTCGCCTTGAGCAAACAGGCTCTTACCCAGCCATAAATGCGCTTGCGCCCATTTGGGGCTTATTTTTAGCGCTTGATTAAATTTTTCTTGAGCTTTGCCATATTTTTTTAGGGCAAAAAAAGCCAACCCCAGATTGTAATATATTTGCTGCGGATCGCCTAGATTTGGTAACAGGAGCGCTTTGCGGGAAATATTGATGACTTTTTTGGGTTTTTCCAGTTTAAGATAAGCCTCGCTTATATATAGATATGCTTTTGCCAAGCCGGGATCGAGTTTTATAGCTTTTTTAAATTTTGTTATGGCTTTTTTATAATTATGTTCTTTCAGTAGAACCAATCCTAGGCCTTCGTATACTTTTGGCTCATCAGGGTTAAGTTCTCTTGCGGCATTGAATTCGTCGTAAGCGGATTCTGTATTTTCCAGATACAGGTGGCTTAGTCCGTATTCATAATGGCGCTGCGCCTTATACCTGTCCAAAAGAGAAATGTTGTTAGAACAGCCGGCAGCTAAGATAAAGCTAATCAATATCCCGCATATAACCAATATATTTTGGAACAGATACATAGAATTAACCCGTACAATTTGAACATTTAATATTATCCCTTATCTTAATCCTTTTTTCAACAAAAATCAATTAGGTTATGCAGGAGTGTGTCTGCGGGTTTGGCAATGAAAATAAGATTGACAAACATAAAAATATCGGGTATAAGTGATAATATTCTCATTATTAGATCAAACAAGGATAAGACGATGTTTAATGAAGATGAAACTTCTATTAAAAATATGATTGAGGGGGTGGCTAAAGCTATTAACCAATCCATGGCAGATTCTGAGGAGATACAAAATGTATTGGATAATATAAAAGCCCAAGGGTATGGAGTGGATCTGCTTTTAGCCGCCTGTATAGGTATATACAAAGAAAACAAAGATGAAACTGAACGGGAAGAAAACCTGGAACCGATTAGCGTTGAACTAAACCAGGATGATAGGGCTTTCTTAAAAACACTGAATATAAAGCCATATGAATAATAACTCTACTTTCTCCGGGGATATGGATTCCCCTGCAAAAAAAAAATATCCTGTTTGGTTATGGATATTTATTGCCTTAATAGTTGTACTTTTCATAGTAATCTTGATAACAGATCCTTACTACAGACAAGTACCCTTATGGGGTATTGAATAATTAAACAGGTGGATAACTTTGGCTAAAATTATAGAAAAGAAAGAATTAGCCCCCAAATGCTATTTTTTTAAATTAGATGCGCCCAGAATTGCTAAAAAGGCTAAAGCAGGACAATTTATAGTGTTTAAAATCGGCGAATCAGGAGAAAGAATTCCGCTTACCATTGCCAAAACCGACCCAGAGCAAGGCGTTGTTAGTATAATATTTCAGGAGGTCGGCAAAAGTACCATTGCCTTGGGCAAGTTGAATGAGGGAGATGATATAACTGATCTTGTAGGGCCGTTAGGCCATCCGACGCGTATGGAAAATTACGGCACGGTCGTTGCGATAGGCGGCGGAATAGGCGTAGCTCCTGTATACCCTATTGTATCCGGTTTAAAAAAACACCACAATAATATAATTACCATAATGGGAGCGCGCAGCCGAAATTATCTTATACTCGAATCTGAGATGAAAGAAGTAAGCCGACAACTAATAGTTACTACTGACGACGGCAGTTACGGCAGGCACGGCTTTGTTACCGACGAACTGATGAGGCTTTTAGAAAACAGCTTGCAGCCAGATTTGGTAATCGCTATCGGACCGGTGGTTATGATGCAGGCAGTATGTGCAATTACCAAAAAATTTCAGATCAAAACCATTGTCAGCTTAAATCCGATTATGGTGGATGGAACCGGTATGTGCGGTTCCTGCCGTGTAAACATTGGCGGTCACACACATTTTGTATGCGTAGACGGACCGGAATTTGACGGACATCTGGTCGATTTTGAAGAGCTGAAAATGCGGCAGCGTATATATTTGGATGAAGAAAAACAAGCGCTTGAAGCCTATAAACAAGGCCAGGTCAAGTGCGGTCATTGCTAATGCGGATAATTAGCTTTGTTTAAAGGATAACATATAGGAACTTTTTACGAAGCCATTATATAATCTATTCTACAACAATTGTTTATGTCTTACTGAAATTAAGGAGGTTAGGCTTAATGCCTATATACGAATATGAATGTCAGGAATGCGGCAATGTTTTTGAAATTAAACAAGGATTCAATGACATTCCTTTAACCGATTGTAAATTTTGCAAGGGAGAAGTACGCAAAGTTTTTCATGCTCCGGGTATTCACTTTAAAGGTACCGGCTGGTATGTAACCGATTATCCATCTGCCGATAGAAAAAAGCATATGCAGAAGGAGAAAAAAATAAGTAAAGACGCTCCAGCGCCAGCTAAGTCGTAATTTTATCCAATGCTTCTTAGGGATCGCATTAACTTTAAATTAAAGCCGAAAAGAATATAAGGAGTAAATATGCCTTCTGATGATTATACAGCAGAATGCTTAAAACATATTGAAAATAAATACTTACTTACAATCATTATTTCTAAAAGAACAAATCAATTAAATAATGGCGCAAAGCCTTTGATTGCAAGTTGTACCAATATGACACCGCATGAAATTGCCTTAAAAGAAGTGGCTTTGGGTAAAATTACCTATAACCTGCATAGGTAAGAATTTAATTTTCTGATTATATGTTTCGGGATGTCTCAAGCCGAAACACCTGGCCCGAATAATTCGGGAGTTAATCTGACGGAATGTGTACCATCTTGAAATTATAGACGTTTTACGCTTCCAATCAGAAAGATTAAAAATACAAATTGTATTTTCTTAGACGTTGTGCTATTGTCTTGTTTTATAAACTGTTTCCGCAGATATTTGCTATGTCTCATGAAATCTGCGGGCTAGCGGTGAGCATTGGTTTCGGGGTGAGACACTCCGAACATATACTTACAAATTACAGTTCCTAAATTAGTGCATAAACATGCCGGTTATTCTGGCTGTCTTTATGCTGTTACGCATAAGATCAAAAATAAACAGGGTATATTTTTCTTCAGAAAGGAGCTTAAAGGTTACTCCAAGGCTGTCTTCTTTTTCCAGCTTAAACTTAAAGGGAGATTTAAAGAAAGTCTGCGGCCAGTGCAGCATTGGATGCGCCGGAGAATTGGTAAGTATAATATGCTCATCTAAATGCGCCTCAAACCAGCAGCAGATACCGCACAACTCGCCGCCTATAGCTATTTTAAATTCATGAGTGGATTTTATACTGGGTGATTTATATTTATATAAATCAATGTCAGCTATTTTCTTTGGCGCAGCAAGAAAGTCAAAACCCTCTTTTTGTGTTTTACTTAGCTGATTTAACTGAATATTACTTACCGGCAGGGCGGCTTTACAGCTAACCAATTCCCGCTCTAAGCGCGGGTGCATATAGATAGGCGCCGCAAACATTGACAATTCAGCCGGAATAAAAACAGCCTGCGGCTTCATGAATTTTTTAGCAGATTGAAATAGCGTCAAGATACCCTCTTCAAATCCCACCGTACCGATTGTCTCAGAAATAATTACATCCGCCTTTTGAGGAATATCATAAGGTGAAAGCTCTAAGAAATTAGCTTGTATAAATTTTATTTTATCGGCTGTTTCTTTTTCTTTAACCTTTTGTTTGGCAATTGCCAGAATTTTGGGGTCAAGCTCTACGGCATATACGATATCAGCGCCGGCTTCCACGGCAAACAGCGAGAGTATACCGCTGCCGGCGCCAATATCTATTACAATATCTCCACTTTTTACCGCTTGTGCGATAGCCTGTCTAAACTTGTCATTTCTTATTTGATCGCCTAAGAGTCTCTCATGGTATTTGGTATAATCATCCGCCGCATTAAATCCGGGAATGAGCGCCCCGCTATTGGGTATTTTGTTTGAATTATTCATACAAAAAAGTATAAAACTTTTATCCCGACAGATCAACCCGCTTTATTTGCAATGCTTAAGTATTGAATCCCAACTTGACAACATATGCTTTACTTTTTATACTAGTGAAGAAATAAGTTGGCATTTTACAGGAACATAGGCATATCAATTCAGAAAATTAAAATTATGTCCAAACCGACTAATCGGGCAATATTTATAGACCGTGACGGCACCTTAAATAAAGAGGTGAATTATCTGGACGACCCCGCACGGCTGGAATTATTACCCCGCAGTATAGACGCTATTATAAAGATAAATAAAAGTGACTATAAGGCTATACTGATTACCAATCAATCAGGGATTGCCCGGGGGTATTTTCCTAAAGAGCGATTGTCCGAAATTCATGATGCGCTAAATTATATGTTAGACCAAAAAGGCGCTTATTTAGACGGCATATATTATTGTCCGCATCACCCCAAAGATAAATGCAATTGTCGCAAACCGGCCTCCGGTATGCTGGATAAGGTAGCGGCAGAACATAATATTTCCCTTAGCAATTCTTTTGTAATCGGCGATAAAATAACCGATATATATACAGCGCACAAGGTGAACGCCAGAGGCGTTTTGGCGCTTACCGGCTACGGTCAAACCGAATACGAAAAAGACCGCCAGTTATGGGTAAGCCAGCCGGACTATATTGCCGATAATCTGTATAATGCGGTATGTTGGATATTGGGGCAAAATTAAAAGTAATGAAATCCAGCCGGCATGTATTGCCCATATCAATTCTGTTATTAGCCGGTATAGCGGCTTATTCCAACACCTTTAGGGTCCCTTTTGTTTTTGACGGGATTTGCCAGATAAAAAATAATCCCAACCTACATCTTATCCGTTTATCTCAAATAACTTGGCGCTGGCTTATAGGTTTTTATCATATGAGCCGTCCGGTAGGCCGGCTGTCTTTTGCCTTTAATCATTATTTCGGCGGCTTGAATGTATTTGGCTATCATTTGGTAAACTTAGCTATTCATTTATGCTGTAGTATCTGCGTATATTTTTTCTTGTATCACACCTTCTCGTTGTCCCTGCGAGTCGGGCTCGTCCCTGAGTCCGACCCTATAGCGCTCAGGGTCAGGAACGATCCAGAGTACCATTTACCTGACAGACACTTACCTGCAATTGCATTCGGGTTTAGCTTGATTTTTGCGGCACATCCCTTAAATACTCAAGCGGTAACTTATATTTATCAGCGAACAACGGCTCTTGCAGCGCTGTTTTTTATGGCGGCTATGCTGTCTTATATAGCAGGGCGCAAAAGGGGGAACCGAAAATATTATTATCTTACCGGTTTATTTGCTCTTTTGGCCTTCGGCGCCAAACAAAATACAATAACCTTACCGTTTTTTATTATTTTATATGAAGTTTATTTTTTTATACGGGGGAGTATAAAAAATTAAAGCGCTTTATTCCCTATGCGTTGGGCGCATTTGTTATATTTGTTGGAATTATTATAGCCGGTACGCAGATTGATTTTTGGAATTGGATAATTCAAACATATCGTATGCGTCCTTTTACATTGCGGGAGCGGGTATTTACGGAATTTAGGGTAATTATACATTATCTGAGCCTGTTTTTTGCGCCCTTGCCCGGACGGTTTAATCTGGATTATGATTTTCCGTTTTCCACCTCATTAATAACTCCGCCGACTACTTTACTATCGGGTATATTATTGCTGGCTGTTTTAGGGATTGCTATCCCTCTTTATAGAAAAGAGCCGCTTGTTTCATTTGGAATATTGTGGTTTTTGGGTAATTTGGTTATAGAATCATCTGTAATTGGTTTAGATTTGGTTTTTGAGCATCGTATGTATTTACCGATGGTGGGCTTGTTATTGGTTTTCGGCGCTTTGTTTTATAAACTTATTTTGCGGCTTAATTCTAAGTCTGCAAATTATACTCTGCCTGCTAAGGTCTTTTTAATTATAATCGGTTTGACTTTTGCGCTAGCTGCTTATCAGCGCAATAAGGTATGGAGCAATGAAATAAGCTTATGGCGGGATGTGGCGAAAAAATCCCCTGATAAGGTACGGGTAAAGCTTAATTTGGGTATGGCATACGATGTATCCGGTGATTATGATAAGGCTGTAGAGTATTACCGGCTTGTATTGGTTAAAAAACCGCAAAATATAATAACCAGGCTTAAACTGGCGGGAGCTTATCATTCTTGCGGTTTATTGGATAAGGCTGCAACTGAATACAAAAAGCTGATTAATATGTATCCCGACCTGCCGCCGGCGCATGCCGGTTTGGCAAAATTATATGAAGAGCAAAGTTTGAGCAAACAAGCAGATATCGAATATAAAAAGGTATTAAAGCTTAATGCAGGCTGTAAATCAACCGATTGTCATGATGAGATGGGTTAACCTGAGTTCGACATAAAATTAATTTGATTTATTTATAAAAGGCAAAACCATGAGGAACCCTTTTTGAAAAAAGTGTTCCTCAAACTCCTCCCAAAAACTTTCAATCTCAAGGAATTTGGTTGGCGGCACATATTATCTATCTGCAATATTTTTAGCTGGTATCATTGTGCCGCCAACCAAATTCCTTAAATTAAAGTTCTTAGGAAGGGGGTTTGGGGGATAACCCTTCTTTTAAGAAGGGTTATCCCCCAAGGTTTTATCTTTTACAAATAAGTTAAACTAATTATGCCGATAGGTTAATTATTTGGGGCATGGATTCGCCCTCGGCATAATTAAAGTATTTAACCACATGAGGGGTTATTTTGATTACCTCATATTCATCGGTGGAGCTTACTTCGAGCCATTCCTGAAATGTTTTTGGTTTATTTTTAAATGCTTCAAAAACCCAGTTGCGTTCGTTCTCATTTTCCACCAAAACGGCTAAACCTTCAATAATCACTTCCTGGCTGTGCGCCGCTTCCTGAAAAGATTTTATTATCATTACCGATACATTGGGATTGGCTTTTATCTGCTCTACCTTGGGTGTATCGCGACGTGTCGCCATATAAATGGTCAGTCCATTATTTACATATACCATAGGACGAATATGAGGAACATTGTCTTTTGCTGTAATTAGTTCCGAATAGACCACTTGGGAGATAAAATCGATTATCTTTTTTTTAAAATTTTCTTCTTCAATTTTATTTGTAAATTTATTCATTTTTAATATCCTTTTGAAATACCATAATATATGAATGTTTTTAGATAAATTATTATAAAATTGCTGTAGGGGAGGGGGTGAACCCCTACCGAAATTTACGGGCGGGGACAGTCGCCGCCCCTACAAATTAATAGAATCAATACGTTTTATATCGAATTCAGGTTATTATAACTCTATTTATATTCAAGATACAAGATACCTGAAATGTTTTAATAAATAATTTGTTTAAAAGTGTTCGCTAGATGAAAACCTACAGCTTGACAAAACAGTTTGTTTTGTGATAAAGTTTTTTAAAGTCTTATGTATGTATTTTGAGGAGGTGAAAAAAAACTGGCTACACATAAATCAACCATAAAAAGTATTAAAAAACAAAAAATTCAGCATCAAAGCAACCTTGCGTATAAATCCAGACTCAAAACTGCGATGAAAAAGGTAAATACGGCAGTAAAAAATAATGATATCAATGCAGCGCGCCAAGCCTTAGCTGATACCATTCCTATTATAGATAAAATTTCTTCAAAAAGAATAATCCACAAAAATTGCGCTGCCCGCCATAAATCAAGATTAAGCAAAAAAGTAAATTTATTATCAGCGTAAAATTGAAACTGCTTAAATTTGAATAATTCTTAGTAGTCGCCAAGAAGAACCAGTAAGGAGCGCCTTAGAACAATAAAAGTTTATTCTAAGCTTCCTATTGGTTGCTCTGTTGCAAAATATTTTTTAAAAATATGGTTTATTATCTTGATGCTTAGGAATTTGAAAAACAGCTATAAATATATTTATAGGTAAACTCTGCTAAGTAACTGTCATGAAATAAGCCGCATGGAAGAATGTCTATGCGCCCTAACATCATTTAACTAAAAAATAGAACAAAAACCAGCTTATAGGCAATTGATAAATAACAAGCCGAGGGGATTATGGGCGCAATTTGGGATGTAAAAGCTCGAGAAATCTTGGATTCACGCGGTAATCCGACCGTAGAGGTCGATGTAGTACTGGAAGATGGTGTGTTAGGAAGAGCGGCTGTACCCTCTGGAGCTTCTACGGGCGCTAAAGAAGCCCTAGAGCTAAGGGACGGTGATAAAGCTAGGTATTCAGGCAAGGGTGTGCTTAAGGCTATAGATAATATAGACGATATCATAGCAAACAGAATAATTGGCATGGACTCCACCGAACAGGTATTAATTGATAAGGCCTTATTGGAGCTTGACGGTACGCCTGATAAAAGCAATTTAGGGGCAAATGCCATTTTGGGAGTTTCTCTGGCAGTCGCTAAAGCGGCGGCTCAATATTGCGATCTTCCTTTATATCGTTATTTAGGCGGGGTTAATGCTAAAGTGTTGCCGACTCCCATGATGAATATCCTAAATGGCGGCTCTCATGCTGATAATAATGTAGATATTCAAGAATTTATGATAATGCCCGTAGGGGCTTCCTGTTTTAGGGAGGCTGTAAGAATGGGCGCTGAGATATTTCATAATTTAAAAAAAGTCCTCTCAGGCAAAGGTTATAATACCTCTGTAGGAGATGAAGGCGGATTCGCTCCAAACCTTAAAAGCAATGAAGAAGCTATTCTGGTTATTTTGGATGCTATTGAAAAAGCCGGCTATATCCCGGGAGACGATGTCTGTCTGGCAATAGATGTAGCCGCAAGCGAAATTTATGAAGATGGTAAATACAGGCTGAATGCTGAAAAAAAATCTGTTATGAGCGCTGATGAGTTAATAGACTTTTACGAATATCTGGTAGATAAATACCCTGTTTGTTCTATTGAAGACGGTTTGGCTGAGGACGATTGGTCTGCTTGGGAAAAAATGACAACACGTTTAGGCGATAAAATTCAAATTGTCGGCGATGATGTATTTGTTACCAATACCAATTTACTAAAAGAGGGTATTAAACGAGGGGCGGCGAATTCGATTTTAATAAAACTAAATCAAATAGGCACCGTAACAGAAACGCTGGATGCCGTTGAACTGGCTAAAAAATATAATTATACCGCTGTAATTTCTCATCGTTCGGGAGAAACCGAAGATACAACTATTGCCGACGTTGCAGTCGCCCTAAATATTGGGCAGATAAAAACCGGCTCTCTCTCTCGTACAGACAGGGTAGCTAAATACAATCAATTAATCAGAATAGAAGAAGAACTAGCCGATGCGGCCGAATTTATGGGTTCGGCTGTATTATATAATATCAAGCGATGAAATCTAAAAAACTCTATAATGTTTGGAATTTTATTGGCTTGGCAATAGCGCTGTTACTTTTGCTCAAACTGCTTTTTGGTAAGCAAGGCGTTTTAAAAATATATCAATTAAGTCAATATTACCAAAAAACGGCAACAGAAATTGTTTATCTGCAACAAAAAAACAAAGAATTAGGGCATAAAATAGAAAGACTAAAGAGCGTCCCTCTGCAAACAGAAAAAAACGCCAGAGAAAAGCTGGGTCTTGTCCGCCCGGGAGATTTAGTTTATAAATTCAAAAAAAGGAGCGCTGGAAACTAACTCATGAATATTTGTGTTATTGGAACCGGATATGTGGGACTGGTTACCGGAACGGTATTTGCTGATTTGGGTAATGAAGTCATTTGCGTGGATAGTGATGAAGAAAAGATCGCATCCTTAAATCAGGGTAAAATGCCGATCTACGAACCGGGCTTAGAAGAAATGGTGCAGCGTAATGTAGCGGATGAGCGCCTTAGTTTTATTACCGATTTAGCAAAGGGTGTCGATAAATCCGAGGTTATTTTTATTGCGGTGGGTACTCCGCCTAAAGAAAACGGAGAGACCGACTTATCTCAAGTTGAAGGCGTAGCCCGCGAAATAGCCAAGCATATCAATGAATATAAAGTTATTGTAAATAAAAGTACCGTGCCTGTAGGTACCGGCGATTTTGTACGTCGGATAATAGAAGAAAATAAACGCTATAAAGTAGATTTTGATGTGGTTTCCAACCCTGAATTCTTAAGGGAGGGGTCAGCTATCCAGGACGCTCTTTCTCCTGAGCGAATCGTAATTGGCGCGCCGAATAAATCAGTGGCGATGAAGCTTTTAGAATTATATGCTACCTTGGAACGGCCGATGTTGATTACTGATGTTCCCAGCGCTGAAATGATAAAATATGCCTCTAATTCCTTTTTGGCTACTAAAATATCTTTTGTTAATGCTGTTGCTGATATATGTGAAGCTGTTGGCGCCGATATAACTCAAGTGGTTAAAGGAATGGGGTTTGATCATCGTATAGGACCGGATTTTCTGCAAGCCGGCTTAGGTTACGGCGGTTCTTGTTTTCCCAAAGATGTAGACTCGCTGGTGTATACAGCCGCAACTTTTGGAGTAGATTTTAAATTGCTGCGCAATGTGGTGGAAATAAACAATATGCGGGTATCCCATTTTATGGGTATTATTAGAGGGGCATTAGGAACAATTGAAGGAAAAAAATTAGCGGTATTGGGTCTGGCCTTTAAACCCAATACCGACGATATGCGGGAGGCTAAATCAATTGAGCTGATAAACTCTATTTTATCTGAAGGCGGTAAAGTTTGCGCCTACGATCCAGTGGCTATGGAAAATGCTAAAAAAATATTACCAGACATAGAATATTGTGCAAATCCATATATAGCGGCTAAAGATGCCGACGCCTTGATAATCGTTACAGAATGGCGTGAATTTAAGTTGTTGGACTTAGAAAGAATCAGGGCGGTAATGAAACAACCCTTGGTACTAGACAGCAGGAACATATATAGTCCTGAACGTAAAAAATGTTTGGGATTCACTTATTATGGTATTGGCCGCACCACACCCAAAACATAAAAGAAAGATATAAAATATGGGCAGAGCATTAGTTACAGGCGGAGCAGGATTTTTAGGTTCTCACTTATGTGAATACTTGTTACAAAAAGGGCATGAGGTTGTTTGTATGGATAACCTTATTACCGGCAGGGTGGAAAATATTGCCCAAATTCACAATAGTAAGTTTATGTTTTTTAACTATGATGTGACTAATTTTATTTATATTGACGGTCATATAGATTATGTCTTTCATCTTGCCAGTCCGGCAAGCCCTATTGATTATCAGGAGTACCCTATTCAAACCTTAAAGGTTGGTTCATTGGGAACCCATAAAACTTTGGGTCTGGCAATGAACAAGGGCGCCCGTTATTTATTGGCTTCTACTTCCGAGGTTTACGGGGATCCATTAGTACATCCCCAAAAAGAGGATTATTGGGGAAATGTAAATCCTATCGGAGTAAGAGGCGTGTATGACGAAGCCAAGCGTTTTGCTGAAGCTATGGTAATGGCATATCACCGCTATCATCATTTAGACACGCGCATAGCTAGAATATTTAATACCTTCGGCCCGCGTATGCGGCTTAAAGACGGGCGGGCGGTACCTACGCTAATGCGCCAAGCGGTTTTAGGAGAAGATGTAACCGTTTTTGGAAACGGCTCTCAAACCAGGAGCTTTTGTTATGTAACAGATTTGATAGAAGGTCTTTACCGTTTAATGATGTCTGATTACAATCAACCGGTAAATATTGGAAATACTTCAGAAATGAGTATATTAGAACTGGCTCGTTTAATCGTCAAACTCACCAACAGTGACAGTAACATTATTTACTTGCCGCTACCCACCGACGATCCTCAAGTTAGGCAGCCAGAACTTGCACGTGCATACAAAGTCTTAGGCTACAAACCAACCGTCAGTTTGGAAGACGGTTTAGCAAAAACCCTAAACTGGGTTATGCAAGTGCTGAACAAAAATGACGAAGGGGTCGTTCATAACGATTGAGCAGGATTTTTGGTTGTATTCAAGGTACGATTGTTAATTAAATATATGATTAATTAATGTATGTAACCGAACAAGCAACGTAAGAAAACGCCAAAAAACAAGCAAAATCTAATGTTATTTCTTAACGCCTTCCAACTTACCAGACCTAAAACCGTTTTTTGGTTTTACTTTTCATCTTCAACTCTTATCTTACTGACTGTTATTGTTAAGAGTTAGCTAATCCTTTTTTAGTGTAATTTATGTTTTAAATGGCTATTGAGTTGACTCCGAAACCAAAACCATTTAATTTTTTTAACCGTCATTCTGAACGAAACGAAGTGGAGTGAAGAATCTACCCCCGTAGACTGAGAGATTCTTCGGCCTTCGGCCTACGGCCTCAGAATGACAGAATATAATCTTTTTCGCAAGAGAACTCAACAGCCATTATTTTTTATGTTTCGGGGAATTCCACCTCGAAACCACCGCTAGCGGTGATAATTTGTTTCGCATAATATATACCGTGAGTAATGCAGGCTAATTAACACTAAGTTGCGTTCAAAAAAACACTGATTCGGTATTCTGCCAAAGCGTTTTAGAGTCGGGCTCAAGGACGAGCCCGACTACTATCTATCTTTAAAAGCAATTTAGCATCAGATTGACTCCCAAACAATTTACGCTAATTAGCCGCCTTGCCCAGTGTGACAGCTAAGAACGTTTAACAAAACCATTAAGTCTTGAATTTGGATTCAAAAAATATTATGGCAAATATATCCCCTGAAAAAGCATTAAATAGTTTGCTTGTTACTATCGGCGACATAATTAAAATAAGCAAGGCTTGCTTATTAAAATTCGACCAAACACAACAGCGGCTCATAGCCTGTGGATTTATGGGAGTTGAAAAAAATGAGCTGGAAATTAAGCTGGGTGAAGGTATTGCAGGCTGGGTAGCCGAACACGGGGTTTGCACCTTAATTGACGACATTAGCCAGATCGGAATATCTTCTGATAAGCTGGTTGAATTAATGTCGGCCAAAAGCATCCTGGCAGCCCCCCTGTATCTGAAAAAAAGCTTACTCGGTGTTTTGGTGCTAGCTGATAAAACAGATAATAGCGCCTTTAATTTTACTGATCGTCAATCTTTAATAATTCTCCTGCCGCTTATTTCTTGGATAATTAACAATTTATCTAGCAATAATTTTCCGAACAATTATAACCTTCAGCAACTAGAACAACAATTACAGCTTGCTCAAGCGGAAAAAGAGGAGTTGGCTCATTATACAAATTGTATAAGCCAGTTGATTAATTGCGCTTTTTTGGTAGTGGACTTAGGGTGCGGCATTACACATGTAAATAAAGCGGCGGAGGATATTTTTAAGCGTAGCGCCGTTGATTTGGAGGGAAAATCACTGGCTGAAATTCTGGGAGTAAAGATTCAGCGGATTGTAAAAAATTGTACGGCGGATATGGCTGCCGCAAATCAGGAGGTAAGTTTTTTAAACAGTCAAGGCGAAAAAATTACGGTAGGTCTTTCTTGTTGTCCTTATTATGACTGCCGCCAGAAACAACAGGGTTTTTAATGGCTTTGCTGGATTTAACTGTAGTAAAAGAGATGATCGAACGAGACAAAATAACTTCAAGAGAATTAGTCGCCGGTGTGGCGCATGAAATAAGGAACCCGCTGGCGGGTATTATGACTACCGCTGAAACCCTGATTGAACAATTTGAGCCGAATGATGCGAAAAGAGAGTATTTAGAGCGGATAATAACTGAAATAAACCGGATGAATAAATTTTTAATTCGCTTTTTCGCCTTTGCACGTCCTCAAAAACCCCAAAAGACAATGGCGAGTATTCCTAAGATTATTGATCATTTATTTGCATTGGAGGCTCAAAATATAACCAGAAACAATATTACCGTAATTAAGGAATATCAACCAGCGCTACCCGATGTTATGTTGGACGAGGCTCAAACATCACAAGTGCTTTTAAACCTGATCATAAATTCTATTCAAGCTATGCCCAAAGGCGGACAACTTATCGTCAGGGTTATATCCAATAGCGCTAAGTCTCCTGAACCAGCGGCTATTCAAATAGATGTAATTGATAGCGGCGTGGGAATAAACCCAAATGATCTAAAAAATGTTTTCAAACCCTTTTACACTACTAAAGCCAAAGGAGTGGGGCTGGGATTATCTGTAAGCCGGCAAATTATAAATGAACATCAAGGCAGTATAGATGTAAGCAGTATACCGGGACATGGAACGACTTTTACTGTAAGTCTTCCGCTGGATGAATAGAACAAAAGAGGGGATGTGTTTTAATCAGTGGGATTATTGGAGATTATTTTATGTTTCTATAGCATTCTTAATGCTGTCACCCTGAATAAAGGTCTGTCAACATAGGAGAGATATGGCCTTAAAATGATAGTTGTTACAACATGGGACAAGGCGTAGACCTGTTCCATACATACTTTAAACCTTGAACTAATTAGATTAATACCATGAATCCAAAAATATTAATAGTAGAAGATGAGGAATTGTTAAGGCGTTCTTTAGCCGAAAACCTTTCCAGAAACGGTTTTGAGGTAAAAGTAGCCGAATCTGGAAAAAGGGCTATAAGTATCTGGAAAGAAAGTAGTGTGGATTTATTATTATTAGATGTAAAATTACCCGGCGGAATTGATGGTATCAATGTATTAGAGAAGGTAAAGCAATTTGACAATAACGCCTTGGTAATAATGATGACCGCTTACGGAGAAGTGGAAGCTGCTGTTCAGGCAATGAAACTGGGAGCTTACGACTATATAAATAAGCCCTTCATGTTAGAAGAAATGCGTATGGTGCTGCGCAAAGCAATTGAGACCAGAAACCTGCGCGATGAGGTTACTTATTTACGCCGCCAGCAACGCGAATCCTGGCCTAATGATAACATTATAAGCAATCATCCCAAAATGAGAAACGTAATGAGTATGATTGAGCGGGTAGCCAGAACACCGCGTACGTCCGTACTTATACAGGGTGAAAGCGGGACGGGTAAGGAATTAATCGCTCAGATGATTCACAATTGCAGCGACCGTAAGCAAAAACCGTTCGTAAAAATAGATTGCAGCACTATATCTGAAATGTTAATGGAAAGCGAATTGTTCGGTCATAAACGCGGAGCATTTACTGATGCTAAAGAAGATAAAAAGGGACTGTTTGAGCATGCCAACGGCGGCACTGTTTTTTTAGATGAAATTGGGGAGATGAAAACCAGTCTCCAACCAAAGCTGCTTCAGGTATTAGAAACCCAAACTATACGTAGAGTAGGAGATGTCAGGGATATTAAAGTGGATGTAAGGGTGGTGGCGGCAACCAATCGGGACCTGTATGCAATGGCTCAAGAGAGAACTTTTAGAGAAGACCTGTATTATCGCCTAAAAGTTATGTTTGTTGAATTACCGCCATTAAGAGAGCGTACAGATGATATAATTCCCTTAGCGGAATATTTTGTAAGAAAGTTCAACCAGGAATTTAGGAAACACATTAGCGGCCTATCTTGTGACGCCAACAAAAGCCTGCTTAGCTGGTCTTGGCCGGGAAATATCAGAGAGCTTAAAAATGCTATTGAACGAGCGGTTATCTTAACGGATAACAATGTTATAGAGCCTCAGCATTTACCCATGGAACAATATGTTGATAACAGCAACAATAACAACAATGGCTGCAAGTGGGAAACAGCGGATAATGGTCGTAAAAAGGCGGTAAATAATCCTGACTTGGAAATAGATGATATGGCGCCGGTTAATAAGCAGTTATTTAAAATAATGGATACTGCGGACAGACCCTTGGAAGAGTTGGAGCATTCTTACATTCAATGTGTTTTGAAAAAAACAGGAGGGAATAAATCAGAGGCTGCCGATATACTGGGTATTTCGCGCTCTACCCTGTGGCAAAAACTAAAAAAAGCCAGCGCCAATTCAGTATAATTATAATTGGTTGTACACTTTAAGCAGGCTGTTACCGATTATATTCCATTCATATTTACGCTCTATTTGTTGATACGCATTTTTTATTAATCTTTGCCTTAAGGTATTGTTTTGGCAAACCTTAATTATACGCTTTGCCATATCATCCGGTCTATCGGCTATTATGATATGTTTCCCGCTAACCAAGTCCAGTCCTTCTGCCCCTACGGAAGTAGATACTACCGGTAATTTATAACTGATTGCGTCCAAAATCTTAAGTCTGGTTCCGCCGCCCAATTGCAACGGCACCACCAGTATCTGACGGCTGTTTAAACAATCGCGGATATTTGCTACCTTATCCAGTATAATAATATTGTCTTTATTGTTTAATTGCCTTATCGCAGCTATGGGATTGCGGCCTATAATATAAAACTTTATTTGCGGTATTTTATCTTGCACTATAGGCAAAACATCTTTGCAAAAGTACAACGCCGCCTGATAATTCGGCAGGTAATCCATAGCCCCTATATAAACCAGTGATACAGTATCGCAAGCTGCCGATAGCGCCGGTCTGTTTAGGTCTACTCCATTGGGAATAACCTCTATACGGCATTTGCCGGATAACTTGGCTAATTGCGCAGCATCGTTATCTGAGCAAACTAAACAGGTATTCATTTTTTCGCAAAGTTTTTTTTCAATCTTTACGGTTTTTTGCCATTGTGCGTAGATATATTTTTTCTTTAGGGTATTTTTTTCCTGCTCGTAAAGCCGCTTTACGATGAGTGATAACACATTGTGCGAATCTAACACGGTATGTATATTGTTTTGCGGTAGATAATTTACGTATATTGCGGTATCTATGTGATTAAAATGAATCGCCTGATAATCTTTATCCCTTAATTGCCTGCATATTTCTGATAATATCTGCCGTGAAAAATTTTTGTACATAAAATACGGATACTTACCTATTAAGCTTCTAAATAAACTGTAGGTAAGCAAAAGGCGGCCGCCTTTAGGTTCTGGAAAAACCGTTACTTTGTTACAAATTTTCTTTAATACAGCCAAATCTGTATTTTTAATCTTATCTGAAACAGTGGAAATCAGGCTAACCGAATGCTTTTTGGCTAATTGTTTTAATATATGAAACGAGCGTATATTCCCACCGTCATTTAGCGGATATGGAAATTTTTGAGTTACATATAAAATGTTCATTTATCAACCAGTATAATTTAGCATTTTAAACTGACCATTCTCCAATTGACAATACCCGCCCTTTTCATCCCAGGCAGGCAGCATAATTAAGCGCTTATTTAAGGGATATTCCTTAATTTGTCCGTAGTGGATATGACCGCAGATAATAACATCTATACCTTGGTTAAAATATTTCTGCAACAGATCGTCTTTTAGATAAAGTATTGGCTTGGTTATTTTAACAGCATTCCGCTTACTGTTTTTGCGTATTTTATCGGCCACAAAATTTTCTATTACAGCCGGTGTTACAGGGTCAAACAGGCGGATGATTCCCCACAAAAATCTTCTATAGCGCAAAAAGATACTTTTAGTCTCACACAGGCTATGCCCATGGTTCATTAAAATGCGATACCCTTGTATGTCGTTTATAAAGAATTCAGGACAAAGCGTTATACCCAAGCGGGCTAATTTTTTTCTACGCAGCAAAAAGTCGCGGTTGCCCCACAGAAGATTAACGCCTCCGAGCATGGCTAATCCATCCATTATGCTTTTATTTTTTTGGTAAATAACTTTATTATTAGCCCAAAAATCAAAGAGATCGCCTAATATATATAAATCGGCGTTTTGTTTTTTTACATATTTTAAGAATGACAGGAATAATTCGGTTAGCCGGGGCAATTCAATGGTATTTAAATGAAGGTCCGCTATAAAGAAGTTTTTGCTCAAAATTTTATAATTGCTTATTAAAACAGAGTATTATGTTCGGTTATGTTTATTGATGTTTTGAAGTCGGCTTGTCTTGCGCCGAAACATCAAGCTTTAGCGTCAAATATCCCTTACACAAGTTTATATTTGCAACGATTACTTTTTTCATAAATTCTTTCTCAGTATAACCCGTCTTTGGCAGCTCTGCAACCTGTTTAGGAGTCTGAATAGTTATCCCGGGTGATACCAAAGAATGCGGCGGCAACGCAACATTACAAACCACTGCCCCATGCCCTATAAACACATTGTCTGCTATGTCTACGTTATATAATACAGTACGAAAACCCACAAAGCAATTTGCGCCCAAAATACATGGTCCATGGATAATAGAACCATGCGCTAAAGAAGTTTGCCGTCCAACATTTACTTGTGAGCCGGCAAGCGCATGAATAATCACGCCATCTTGTATATTACAATCTGCTTCAATTACAATTGGACTTACTTTACCGGAATCATCTGCTTCATCTGCTCTAATTACTACATTTGGGCCAATGAATACCTGATGTCCGATTTTTACCTTTCCAATAATTCGAGCTGTTGGATCAATATATGCGCCTGAAGCAACTTCTGGCCAATCGCCTGCGGGATTGGGATAAATTACATTTTTAAAGTTTTTTTCCAACAAAAATCCTTCAGCTTCAATGGGCGCCTCGCCCAATCTATGTTTTGGGGTGTCCCACCCCGCAATATATTGCTCACACGCGGGTGTTTCGGGATGAGACATCCCGAAACATAAACTTTGTAGACGCGCTGGTTTTTAAACCCGCCTACTGGTTACAGGCCGACTTAAAAGTCGGCGGCTACGGGAACGAACCCGCTACCTGCGGTGCGCTAGTTTAGTATAAACCGCTTATCAGTCTGGTTTTACGGCTACAAAATGGCTGTTACTGCCTCTTTGCACCAGAAAAAGGATGCTTTTTTTGCGATTAACCTTTTCTAAGGTCTGTTTGCAATCTTCAAGGTTATCTATTTTATGACGATTTATTTCCAAAATAACATCTCCCACTAATAATCCTGATTTTTTAGCCGGCGCATTGGGCGCTAATTCGATAATAATTACCCCGCTTTGTACGTCTGTTTCAAAATAATCCCTCAACTGAGCGTTAAGCTCGCTTATTTTCAGACCCAGCACATCTTCATATTTGCTTGATTTATCTTTTTGCCGCCCGCTGCGGGGTATTCCATCTTTTGGGTATAATCCGATATTTACGTCTATTTTTTTACGTTTTCCATTGCGTATAACTACTACATTTATCGTACTGTGCGGTTTTGCTTTAGCCGCCAGGCGGGATAGATGAGTATGATCATCAATTTTATCGCCATCGAATTGCACCACAATATCGCCTTGTTTCAAGCCGGCTTTATCTGCCGGTGATCCTTCAAATACCTCAGCCAGCAACGCTCCGGCGGCTTCCTTAAGACCAAAGCTCTCAGCTAATTCAGGGGTTACTTCCTGCACTAAAACCCCCAGCCAGCCTCTTTCGACCTCGCCCTTATCTTTTAAATCCGCTAGTATATCCTTAGCCGCATTTATGGGGATAGCAAAGCCAATACCCTGTCCTTGCGGCAGGATTGCGGTGTTAATACCCACCACCTCGCCGTAGATATTAAACAATGGGCCGCCGCTATTACCCGGATTAATGGAGGCATCGGTCTGAATGAAATTATCATACGGCCCGGCTCCGATAACCCGTCCCATAGCGCTTATTATACCTGCGGTTATGGTATGCTCTAAGCCGAATGGATTGCCGATAGCCATCACCCATTCGCCAACCTTTAAGCTGTCGGAATCACCTAAACTGGCAACTGGCAAATCTTTCCAGGATTTTATTTTGATTAAGCCGATATCCGTTTTATGATCTACGCCGATAACTTTAGCTTTAAATTCCTTTTTATTAGATAAGGTAATAAGTATTTCATCCACATCTTCAACCACATGCGCATTTGTAAGAATGTAGCCGTCCTTGCTGATGATAAATCCGGTGCCCAGGCTCTTTTGTTTTAAATCTTCCTGCGGCATGTTATTGCCGAAAAAACGCTCAAAAAAATCATCTAAGGGATTGCGATTTCTTCTATGAGGCGAGCCGTAAATTTTGGGATGCCCCTTAATGGTTTTGGTTATACTAATATTTACTACAGCGGGTTTTTGATTCTCAGCCAGTTCAACAAATGTTTGCGGAGTGATAGATTCTATTTCACTTTTTTGTGCTTTTGAGTGTTCTTTTTCACTCCAAAGCTTATTATTATTATCGGATTCCTTGCTGCAAGCCGGCATAAAAATACAGCTTAAACCCGCTGCGATAAGCCACATGCAACATATATAATTGTATTTGTATTTAGTGAACATAAAACCAATATCTCCTTATATCCTATGGGTGTGTCGCCCAATCCATTTTAGGGGGATTCCCCCCTACGCTTCCGTTGGTCGCTACCCCCTGAAATAACTTTTATATTTCGGGGTGTCTCACCCCGAAACTAATTGCTCACCGCAGGTGTTTCGGCATGGGACATACCGAAACATAACTATCAGACTAAAAAGGATATCTGCGGCATCAATATATCGTTCATCTTCCTTAATGTAATAGATAAACGTACTGATATCTATGGCAATATATTTGTAGCCTGCCAGCAGTTTTTTTAACCGTTCCAACTATCTCTTTCCTTATTCACATATTCCTGAGCATCAATTCCTTACCCAATCCCCGTAGCTTTCTGATGTCTAAATATTTATGAAATTCTGAGGAGAGCATTGTCAAAAAATCGGTATACTCCTTCATTTTTTAGCTTCTTGCAGTTTTAAATCCGCCGGCGTCAGTATAATAGCAGGTAGTATGTCTTTGGATACTAAGAATATTTTTCCGTCACCTCGTCTTACGTATATCAGACTGTCATCTTTTTTATTAAACGCCCCGAAGGTAAGATTTAAACTGAAGCTCTTATTTGCCTGCTGACCGGTTAGGCTGACTTTTACCTGCGGCTTATCCCAACCGTAGGCTGTATTTTTATCTTCAGCCTCAATAAAGGCTTTGGCTTTCAGCCTGCTTAGCTCATAAAGCATGCTCTCCAGCATATAGCCTTTAGCGGGTGTCCTTTCCGGCTTTGTCATCCGCCAATTACCAGATAGTTTCTTAAACTTTATATCCCAAGCCGAATTTTCTAATTCTAACTCATTTACTCGTACGGTGTCAAATCTAAGGATACGGCGTTCCCGCAAATCAAATACGCTTTTGTCTATATCGCTTAATATCTTAGAGTCTAATAACATTATTTCAGGCAAAGCGGCATATCTTGCGTACACAACCATTTTATCTTCATCAACTTGTTTTCTGTTCGATAAAAGTAAAATGTCAGGGGATTCTTTTTTTACGCTTTTTACGCTTAACTTAAAAACCGGTTTATCCAAACCGAATTTTGCCGGATTATCCGTATCCTCATCTACAAATTTCTTAACCCGCCATGAGCCTATATTAGCTAAAAGCAAGCCCACCTCTTCCGTACCGGCTTTAAGCTTTTTAGGCGATATAATCTGCCAGCCTGTTTGTGTATTATTATCTAAAATTATAGTTTCTTTGGGTGTCTTCAGACTGATTTTACTAACATCCGCCTCCGGAATATTAAAGACTCTTTTATCCCGAAAATCAAAAAGGCTCTTATCCAAGCTGTAACGCAGACCGCTGTTTAACAATAATATTTGCTCGTTTTGACCGCTTTTGGCATATATACGATTTCCAATCGGATTACTAGCGCCCAATTGCAGACTGTATTCCTTGTTATCTTGATCTGTAAGTTTAATGCTTAATCCAGGTTTATCTAAACCAAAGGCGCTTAAATCCTTTTTTCCGGTCGCCTCAAGCTTGCGTTCTATCGTGGTTCTGGCTAATGTATCAAGCAGCAGGTCTATTACATTTTTATCCGCCCTAGACTTAATTGGCTGTAGGATACTCCATTTATTCTTCTTGGATTTTACGCACCGGATAGTTTGTCCCTTGTTTTTTAATTCCAAAGATTTAATCTGCGGGGGAGGGAATAGAAAAACCTTGTTGGCATCCTCCAGCGTTTTATCGCGCTGCCCCTGCCCTTTTATCTCATAAAAATAAACAAATGCAAACAATACAAAAAGGATTAAACTCCAAACAAGGGTGTTTTTCAATCTCATAAGCTTCTCCGCTTTTTCCAAACGCTTATACCGACTGCAAGAGAAAGTACCGGCAATAATATTACCGATAAATATAAAATAATCTGCATCTGCATTTCAGTAAGGCTTATGGTGCGGCTTATGGATGATTTTGGCCGAATTGAGATCATATCCTCGTCTGCGGCCAGCCAGCTTATTACATTTAAGAATAAATCACGATTACCGGATAGATTGATATATGTATTGCTGGCAAAATCAGAATCGCCAAAAACAACCAGCCGCCCTTGAGGAGAGTTTTTTTTCTTATCGTCTGTATTCGCTTTATGTTCTTTTTTTCAGCCGACTCTGTTTGAGATGTTTTAGCCGGAAGGGTAATTTCAGCAGCGACCGCTATGATAATCGGACCTTTTACATCCTTGCCCTCAGTATATTCATAAGGACCGTCCATATCCGATTCAGCCCAACTGTTTTCCCCGCCGGTACTGCCCAAAATGTCCAGCTTCACATTATCAGGCGCATTCTCAGCCAATGAAACCGATCTGGCAACCGGAAAAAATGAAGCCAATTTAAAATCCCTGGTAATCGGATTATCTCCATACATTGTAATAACCGGCATAAAATAATTACCGGCAAACAACTGGCTCATAGTATCAATTACCATGTTATTACCCAGCCTTATACCATACTTGGCTAAAAAATCCCCAGCGCCCGCCCATTGTTTGTCTTTTTGCGGAGGGTCTATTAAAAACAAACCGCTGCCCCCTGATGCAAGATAATTTTCAATAGCAGTTTGTTCTTCTTTCATCAATTCCGTCTTAGGAGATGCTAATATCAATAGCTCACAATCTGCTGGAATTTGGGGATTACGCATTAGAACCAGCTTCTGGACTTTATAATTCTGGCTTTCTAAAGACTGTTTGACCAAACTGTAACCATTTTTGTCCTCAGCATCTATATCGGTTTCCCCATGTCCTGCCAGAAAATAAATGGACTTACTGGCGCCTTTGGTTAATTTTAAAATAGCGTTAGTTACCGTCTGTTCGCTTACTTTTTCCACATGCTGTTGCTTTTCACCCAGTTTCAAAACTAAAGTACCGTATCGCTGCACCCCATATTTTTGGGTTATCGCAGGCTGCTGGTCGGGATCGATATATTCAACGCTTACCCTGTCGCTGTAATAGATGTATTCGCTAAGCAGACTCTCGGCTTCTATCCGCTCTTCGGTAGAGGGTTTATCGAAAAAAAACATCTGCAAGTCAACAGGTAATGAGTCAAGTATTTTTATGGTTTGTTCCGATATACTGTACTTTTTTGAAGCAGTTGTATCAAAACGAATATTATGTTTATACGATAAATAGTTCAAAAGTATCATTATTCCCAAAACTATAATGACAAACAACGTCATATTGGCTCTAAATAAGGGAAGTCGGTTTTCTTTCATGCTGTATTGCTCTCCTTAAACATGCGGATAATTAGGGAATTATTTTATAATATGCTTAGCATTAAAAAGTGTGGTAAGGCAAACCCTGCAATTCCACCACACTGGTGGAGCGTTTCATTAAACACAATACACCGTCATTATTAAATAAGTCACCTTACGCAAAAAAACTGATGACACCATATGTAGGGTGGATTAAGGGGTTTTATCTAACAGGTATTCTTATATAAATTAAGAGACAATAACTTATTAAAAGATTACCCCGAATCCACCACGTCTAGCGGCGAACAATTTGCAGATGCGGTGGGTCCGCTATCAAATACGTACGTCCAGCATATTTTTTTAGGCTCATACATAATACGGGCTTGACCCACCCTACATTTTAAAGCAGGGTTTGCGTAACATGAGTTAAATAACTACCCAACTAAAAATACGACCCTTCCTCAAAATGGAATTCATAGCGTTTTATCTTAGTATAGTCAAAATCCGGCATATAAAAATTAAAGGCGGTCTTTTTATTTACCAAAAATTCATTCACAAAAAAGGTTCTGGCAGCCAGTAAACCGCCCTTTTTATTGTAAATCTTTATATTAAAACGAGCTGCCCCAAAGTTTTTACCCGATAAATTATTAGCAGTACCGGTTACTTCCACAAATCGCTTTAAGACCTTTTTAAACTTTATGTTTTCAAAAGAAAAATCTTTATCCTTAAATTCCTGTGGTTTGCTCGCATCGTCAATTTTTTTCTGGCCTTCCATCAAATGCTTATGAAAATCATTCGGCATAGGTCCTTCAAGGTTTAGTTCTTCCTGGGCAAAAAGAGTTCTTGAATTAAAGCCGATAAGTACCCCGCAGGCCAATATTATTAATAAATAACGCATAATTTACTTCAGTTGTATGGATTGATTGGTTAAAAAAAGATTAACTCCAATAAAAGAAAGATAGAATACTACATCTTTACTGTCTATAATTCCCTTGGCAAAATCATTAAAATGTTCAATAATAGAAATATAGGAAAGCAGCTTCCCCAAATCAGGGCCTGCAAAATTGGCCGCCCAGCCTATTACCCATAAAAACAACAATACTCCGAAAGAGATTACCGCCGCTACCAGTTGATTCTCAGTAAGAGAAGAGCATAAAAGTCCTATTGATATATAAGATGCGCCCATCAAAATTAATCCTAAATAACTGCTGATTATAGGCCCCAAATCTTGATTACTGTAAAAAAACAAAATAGCGGAATAAACCAAGGTAAAAAACAGCATTATGATATAAAGACTTAAACTGCCTAAAAATTTACCGATTACCAGTTCAAAACTGGATATAGGGGAGGTCAACAATACCTCCAATGTACCGCTTTTCTTCTCCTCAGAATACATCCGCATTGTAAATAAAGGGATCATTAGCAATAGGATTATACTTATATTATAAAATAAGGGCGCCATTACCATATCGTTTATACTGCCTCGCGCCATATTGTATTGCGTATAATGAGTAGACTGCAAATTAAAGGCCGCCGTTAGGCTGTAGAAAAAATAGCCGGCTAAAAGCAGAAAGACTAAAAACATAACATATGCAATAGGAGATACAAAATAGGTCGATAACTCCTTTTTAAAAATAGCCCATATGTTTTTCATTAGCGCCGAACCTCCTGTTGTGCCTCTTGCCCCTTTTGCGTTATTTGTGTCTTTTCTACGGTGGTAAGCTGTAAAAATATTTCCTCCAAACTCATCCCTACTGAACGCATCTCTAAAAGTTTCCATTTATTTTTTACTATAATTTCAGCCAGATACGGTCTTATATCTGCTTGACCGTCATTTTCAACTATAATTCCATCCTGATGCGTACTGACATTTAATACGCCCTTTATGGTTCCTAGTCGGGCACAAATTTTATCAACAGCGCCCATTACCTGTAGGTATATTTTTTCAGTCCCCTTCAAACGCTTGGATAATGCCTCCGGCGTATCCATAGCTACTACTTGCCCTTTATTAATAATAACTATTCGATCGCAGGTCATGCTTACCTCAGGCAGAATATGCGTGCTTAGGATAATCGTATGATCTCCTTTTAAACTGCGAATCATGTTTCTAACCTGAATAATCTGCTTGGGATCAAGCCCGATGGTGGGTTCGTCCAAAATTAATACCGGCGGATCATGTATTAGCGCCTGCGCAATACCAACTCGTTGTTTATATCCCTTGGATAAATGTGAGACCAGCCGGTCTTGTACATCCTCCAGCCAGCATTTATGTAACGCCTCGTTTAAGCGTGACTTACGCTGCGCTTTGGCTACGCCTTTTATTTCAGCCATAAATAAGAGATAATCTTTTACCGTCATATGGCCGTATAAGGGTGAGTTTTCCGGCAGATAACCTATTTGGCTTTTGACCTTTATCGGTTCTTCAAACACATCATAACCGGCAACTTTAGTCGTACCCGCAGTAGGCGGCATATAACCGGCAATTATACGCATAGTAGTGGTTTTACCCGCTCCGTTAGGCCCCAAAAAACCTAGTATTTCTCCCTGCTTTACATTAAAGCTGATATTATTTACGGCCAGGAAATCACCATATTTTTTAGTTAATTTTGTTACTTCGATCATTACCGCTTATTCCTTATGATGATTATATGTTTCAGGGTGTCTCATCCCAAACAAAACACCTGCGGATATCTGATAAGTTTCTTTTTATACCTGTCATTCTGAACAAAGCGGAGCGGAGTGAAGAATCTACTCGCTGTTGCATGGGAGATTCTTCAGCCTCCGGCTTCAGAATGACAACATCTTAACCGGTCAAATTAAAATAGAAATGTACTAGCCTGATGCGTTTACAAATCTCATGCGCAAATCATATAATAATGAAGACAGCATAGAATCTTCTTCTTTGGTCAGGTTCCCTTTGGTTTTATCTTTAAGTATGGATAGCAAATCAATTGTTTGTTTGGCCAGCAGGATATTTTTGTCCTTCTTTTTAGTAGCAGGGTCTTCTATCTCTCCCAATTGGATTAAGGCTTGAGTACCCAAAGAAAAAATCAGCGCCGAAAAATTTACTTGCAACGCTTCTTCTGAAGATGATTGTTGGGTAGATGTTTGTTCTTTTACTACCGGCTTTTCTTGCCCTAATTTTTGTTCTTCAAATATTTTTTGTTTTTCATCCTCGTTTTTAGAGGAAAACCGCCTGTCTTTTATCTCAAAACCTTCATTTTCTTTTTCCGGTACCATTTATATCCTCGTTTTTTTATTGGGTAGGGGATTACACAATTAGCTGTAACCTGAGTTCGATATAAAAAAAACAAAGTATTATTACATATCCGTTAGTTGATATTTTGCATATACTTTAAGGTAGCTGTCATTCTGAACGAAACGTAAGTGGAATGAAGAATCTGCCCACGTATGCGAGTAGATTCTTCGGCCTCCGGCCTCAGAATGACAGGCTAAGAAGAGCTTTTAATTATAGTATAAAGCTTAACTTAACGGCATTGGGTGCGCCCCGCCCCTTGTATAATAAAACCAACAACTTTTATATCGAATTCAGGTTAAATTAGTACAACCTGAGTAATTAATTTTTGCGTAGAGTTATTGCATTATAATACATGTGCAGTAAAAATACAGCTAAAAAAACAAAAAAGCCCCTGTCCATAAAAGAACAAGGGCTTTTTGTTTATTTTAATACATTCCACCCATACCGCCCATTCCTCCTCCAGGAGGCATGGCGGGGGCTTTTTCTTCTTCTGGAATGTCAGTTATCACGCATTCAGTAGTCAGCATTAAACTGGCAATACTGGCGGCATTCTGCAATGCACAGCGGGTAACTTTAGTCGGGTCAATAACGCCCTCTTTTACTAAATCGGTATAATCGCAGCTTTGAGCATTAAATCCGATATGCTCAGCTTCAGATTTCAGTCTTTGTACTACAATAGAGCCTTCACAACCGGCATTATTGGCAATCTGGCGTACTGGCTCTTCCAATGCTCTTCTTATAATCTGCACGCCGATAGCTTCATCGCCGGAGGCTTTAATAGCGCTCAATGAGGGAATAGCACGCAAAAGCGCCACGCCGCCGCCCGGTACGACTCCTTCTTCTACCGCAGCTCTGGTGGCATTCATTGCATCTTCTACGCGAGCCTTTTTCTCTTTCATTTCAGTCTCAGTAGCAGCGCCTACATTGATTACAGCCACGCCGCCTACCAATTTAGCCAAACGCTCTTGCAGTTTTTCACGATCATAATCAGAGGTAGTCTCCTGAACTTGCGCTCTGATCTGCTTGATACGGCCTTCCAGATCGCTTGGTTTGCCGGCTCCTTCAACTATTGTGGTATTGTCCTTGTCAATAGTAATTCTTTTGGCCTGACCCAGATCGGCTATGCCGATACCATCCAGCTTGATACCTAAATCTTCGCTGATCAGTTTACCGCCGGTAAGTATCGCAATATCTTCTAACATAGCTTTTCTGCGATCGCCAAAGCCGGGGGCTTTTACAGCAGAACAGTTTAAGGTTCCTCTCAGCTTATTTACTACCAAAGTAGCCAAAGCCTCGCCCTCTACGTCTTCAGCAATTATCAACATGGGCTTACCCTGTTTGGCAACCTGCTCTAAAATAGGCAGCAAGTCCTTCATGCTACTGATTTTTTTCTCACAAAGCAGAATAAAAGGGTTCTCCAGCACACATTCCATGCGCTCTGCATTGGTGACAAAATAAGGCGATAAATAGCCGCGGTCAAACTGCATTCCCTCAACGAATTCCAATGAGGTTTTCATGCTTTTGGCCTCTTCTACTGTAATTACGCCGTCTTTACCGACCTTATCCATTGCCTCGGCAATTAGCTCGCCAATAGTGGCATCATTATTGGCCGAAATTGCGCCGACTTGTGAAATCTCGCTTTTATCTTTAATCGGATTGCTTAATTCCTGAAGACTGCCTATAACAGTGTCCACAGCCATTTCAATCCCGCGTTTTAGCGCCATGGGATTCGCGCCTGCTGTAACATTTTTACAGCCTTCGCTATAAATAGCTTGAGCCAAGATAGTAGCGGTAGTAGTGCCGTCTCCAGCGATATCACTGGTTTTGCTGGATACTTCTTTTACCATCTGAGCGCCGATATTTTCAAACGGCTCTTCCAGATCAATTTCTTTAGCTACAGTTACGCCGTCCTTGGTAATGGTAGGCGAGCCGAATTTTTTATCCAGCACCACGTTTCTACCCTTAGGTCCCAAAGTGACCTTTACCGCGTCAGTTAACTTATTTACGCCTCTAAGGAGCGCCCTTCTGGCCTCATCCTCAAAATGCAGTTGTTTTGCCATGAATAAATACCTCCATAATGTTTATTATTCTATTATTCCCAAAATGTCATCTTCACGCATAATTAAATATTCTTTATCGTCAAACTTTACTTCCGTGCCTGCGTATTTACCGAATAAAACGGTATCGCCGACTTTTACATCCAGCGGTTGTTTGGTTCCGTCTTCTTTAACTTTTCCGCCTCCAACAGCAACAATATTGCCTTGCATGGGTTTTTCCTTGGCCGTATCGGGAATAATGATTCCTCCCTTTACTTTTTCTCCTTCTTCTACCCTTTCAACCAGGATTCTGTCTTGTAATGGTCGAATGCTCATAAAAACACTCCTTTCTTAAATAATTTTTGATGTCAGCTTAAAACCTTATTAAGCGCCGCACCGATTGTTTTTACCAACTTTGTGTAAAGATATTTACCCTTAAACAACCTAACATTAGTAAAAATTACAGGATTTAATTTAAGGGAAATTATCAGCACTCTACCTTGGTGAGTGCTAATCGGAATACTATACCCATACATAATACATAAATCAAATCCGATGATAAACAATAAGAGATAGCCAGTGAAGATGTCGTTAGGTATGACGTGGTTATCTTACCATTTCATTCAATTGCTAGTATTATCGCTTTTTATTGATGTTTTGGCTTGTCCTAAAAGTCAACATCAATTGGGAGGCACACTCAATAGTGTACGGCATCCATTTTATATTGATGGGTGTAACTGTCACCCTGAGTGAAGCGAAGGGTCTACTCACGCAGGCTGTAGATTCTTCGGCTTTTAAGCCTCAGAATGACAGGCTAACAAGAGTTATTCACCTTAAGTCAACAGCCTTGGGGGTGCGCCCCTGCCCTACAGTAAATCTACGTCAATTACTTGATATGTAATAATATTCTACTCTTCTTATGTCGAACTCATGTTATTGGTAATTTTTTGGATTAGTTCTGAGATGTTAAATATAGCGGGAAATTTATCCCTTGTTAGGTATATAAAAAACTCCGTATTGCCCTTTGCGCCAAAAACAGGAGAGCGGCAAATACCTGCTACATTTAATCCAAGGTTACTTACAAACAAGGCAATATCATTTAATACGCCGGCGTGTTTTTCTGTATTTCTTACTATTCCACCAGAACCGACCTTGCCCTTGCCAACCTCAAATTGTGGCTTGACTAAAGCAATGATTTCGGCATCAGGGGTTAGCAGCGGAATAAGCGAAGGCAGGATTTTAGTTATAGAAATAAATGAAACATCAATAGTAACCAAACTAACCGGTTTAGCTATGTCGCCGGGCTTTAAATAACGGGCATTACACTTATCGAGTATAATTACCCTTGAGTCTTGGCGCAGTTTCCAGGCTAACTGGCCGTAACCTACATCTACGGCATACACTTTTTTCGTGCCATGCTGCAACAGGCAGTCGGTAAAACCGCCGGTGGATGCTCCAACATCTAAGGCAATTTTATCCGTTACCATAACGGCAAATTCTTTTATGGCGCCGGCTAATTTTATTCCGCCCCGACCGACATAGGCAGGCCTAGCCTTTAGCTGTATGTCAGCATCTTGAGCAACCTGTTGGCCGGCTTTGTCTATAACACGGCCGTCTACGGTTACCTGACCGGCTAAAATCAACGCCTGCGCCCGATTGCGGCTTTCCACCAGCTCTTGGGCTAACAATAATTTATCTAATCTGATTTTTTTAGGCAAGAATATTCACCTTGATAGTATAAGCATAATTGCATAAATATTTATAATTTGTGGCGTCAGATTCTAAAAATCCGACAACAGGGGTTTACAGTGTCGGATTTTTAGAATCTGACGCCACAAAAGCCTGTCATTCTGAATGAAGCGCAGCGCAGTGAAGAATCTGCCCGCGTATGCGAGTAGATTCTTCGTCCTTCGTCCTTAAGAATGACAACTATAAATATCCTAAAGCGGATAAGGACTCCTTTAGCTCAAGCTTAGCGGATACATCGTCATAAAAACCGGGCGTTTTCTCCTGCGGACTCTGGTAACAAACCTGCCTGCCTGCAACATTACTGTTCGCCCTAAACAATTCGGTAAGCGCCTTACCCTCCATATCTTGAGCTATAGGCACATCCATTAAGTGCATGATAGTCGGCGCAATATCGGTTAGTCTAACCGGCTGGTTCAACTCTCCGGCTGCAATCTCATCTCCATAAGCCATAAAAATACCATCAGGATGATTACCGCTGCTCCAAGGGCGCGCTCTTTGTTCAAAAACCTTACCGCCGATTTTTATCCCCCCGTATATCTCCGCGCCATCTGCCGGCAGGGCGATAATATCAGGCGCAAACCTGGCATGTTTTCCCTTATACAATTCATCTGCCGTATATATTTCAGATATAACCGGTTTATCCGTATCCGGTAGGGCAAGCCCCTTTAGTTTTAAGCTAAGCTCGTCCCTAAATTTTTTATAATCGCCTTTTAATTTATCAGTATTCAAGTATATAACCCCGTCGCCTAAGCATACGGCATAAGATGCCCGCCAATTGATTTTTTGATCGATCATATTGGTTCTTATAAACTTATACATGCCGGGGATTTTATTTTGCAGGCGCGCCGGTAAAAAAGCTCCAAAAAAATCAGCAAAACACCGGCTATAACCGACTTTTTTTTCCGCCCAATCATCCATCCAGCGGATAATATCCCCCAAATCAAATTTAAGTTTTAGCCAGCCTTGCTCAATTAACCAGTTATTCATTAAAAAACTGTTGTCTATGCTCATCATACCGTGATCTGAAAAGATAAATAAATAACAACCGGCTTCCATCAGCTCGCCGATAAAATTATCTATATACTCCCATGCGCAGGCTGCCGCCTCGTCTGTACCGAAAAAATGATGCAGGGTATTTATATAAAATATGGTAAGGTGCAGGAAATCATACTTTCCGCTATTGATTAAATCTGTAAGAAGAGCAAACCTCGCCCGCATAAGGTCAATAACATCGGCTTGTAATTTAAATTTATCAGCTAGGCTGTCGCCGGATATGGCAATACGGTAATTGTATTTTTCTTGCAGGTGTAACCATAAATCATCAGGATAGGTAAGCCGGCGGGTTAAACTGCTCTGGTTGCGATTAAGCGGCGCACCGAAACCGGACACCATAACGCCGTTTACGGCGGTAGGCGGATAGGTGGTGGGCATATTTATAATACCTACGCGTTTACCGGACATACCCAGATAATCCCAAAAATCCAGACTGTCAAATGAATAAGTATCAGGAAAGGTAAGCTTACCGGCTGCCCTATTCCAGCCCGTCCACCAAAAGACGCCCAATTCCCCGGGATTCTTGCCGGTAGAATAACAGCGCCAAGCGGGAGCCGTTACCGGCGGAATAATGCTTTTCAGCGTCCCCCAAGCTGCATTATCAAGCAGCCGTTTTAAATTAGGCAGCCGCCCTTGACTAATCCACTGGTTTAAATAACCCCAGCAGGCGCCGTCCAAGCCCAAACAAATAACCGGTTTCATATACGACTGACCTTATCGCCACATTTAGCATAACGCAGACTGCAAGCGGCACATTGCGTCTTACTATACGCATCAAAGCTCAATTTTTCACCGCACTGGCAAACATAGCCCATAATACGACCCGGATTACCATATACCAGAGCATAATCGGGAATATCCTTAGTTACCACAGCGCCTGCGCCTATAAAGGCATAACGCCCGATAGTATGACCGCAGACTATGGTCACATTAGCGCCTATACTGGCGCCCTTTTTTACCCGCGTAGGATACCAGTCTTTAGGGCTGTTGCGCGGGATAGCAGAGCGCGGGTTTATCACATTGGTAAATACCATGGAAGGACCGCAAAACACATAATCCTCTAAAATAACACCATCATACACACTGACATTATTTTGTATTTTAACCCCATTACCAATACGCACAGTACGCCCTACTACTACATTCTGTCCGATATTACAGTTTTTACCGATTATGGCGCCGGACATAATATGCGAAAAATGCCAAATTTTGGTACCGGCGCCGATTTGTACGTTATCGTCAATATAAGATGATTCATGCACAAAATAGTCTTTAGTCATTTATGTGATACTCCATAATGCAACAGCGGGTTTTTAAACCCGCAAATTGGCTGACCTAAAGGTCAGCAGCTACTTCCTGTCCTTCTTAAGGCTGAAGAATATACTCGCATACGGGGACAGATTTATATATTTCGGGGTGTCTCACCCCGAAACATTGATGATACCTGTTTACGAACAAGCGGTTTCGGGATGAGACATCCCGAAACATAACTGCATCTGCTTCCTGTTATTCTGAAGCGAAGCGAAGAATCTACATTCCGCTTCGCTTCATTTCAGAATGATAGCGCCTCATGCCAAGCTACTTATTATATTCGATATTGATTCTTTTAGCGGCGGGATACTTTCTTTTACAGTTTTCCATAAAATTTCCAAATCAACGCCAAAATACTCATGTATTAGTTTATCTCTCATGCCAGCCATCTTTTTCCAAGGGATAGTTGGATAAGTATTTCTAACATCTTCTGGGATTTTTTTGCTTGCTTCTCCGATTACTTCAAAACTTCTTACTACTGCGTTTATGGTCTTTTTGTCATTAATAAAGGCCTCAAAATCCATTCCTTGGGTAAATTCTTTTACTTCATTTACCGCATCTAATATATCTTGAAAATAATCCCTATAGTCTCTTTTTATCATAAATAAACTGTTTCATTCAGAATATGTTTGCCAATATGCGGTTTTAGGGCTTTTTTAGATACTAAATCAACTTTAGTTCCTAACAATTCTTCCAGATATTCTTCCAGACCTAAAAACTCAAAAAATCCCACCGGCTCAATAAATTCAACCAAAATATCTATATCACTAGTATTTTTCTGAAGTTCTTGTACATAAGAGCCAAATATCCCCAAGGTTTTTACCTTATACTTTTGTGCAAACTCTCTTTTATGTAGGGTTAATATATCCTGTATTTCAGCCAGAGTTTTCATTACTTGCCCTTACTTTTTAGCGTACCCTTCCACCAGCTCCACCAGCCACGGAGTGACGGATATTTTATTTTCTACCATTTTACGGCTTTTTTGCTTCCATTTCAATTTTATTTTTGGATTGCCGACTAATTCTATAGCTTTTTTTAGCGCCGGTTCGTATTGGGTAAAGGGACAGACAATACCGTATTGCGCCTGCTCCATAATACAGCCGGCCTCATGCGCCCATGAGGAGATTAATATAGAAGGAGTACCCAAAACACCGGCTTCAGATGCCATAGTGGGGCTTTCACCAATATATAGATCAGCATAATACAGCAGATGATGTATCTCCTGCGGCGCTACTTTAATTTTATACTTCACTAACTCATCCGGCAGTTTTCCTTCTGAGGTAATCAGCGCCTTACCGTATCGGCTTAATTTTTCTATAAAACCTAGTCTATCTTCTAACTCTATTCCCTGCTCGCCCACATCATGCGCCGCCCCCCAGGATACAAAGCGAACAATAAAAAACCTCTCATCGGACGCTAACCCCGCTTTATTTAAAATTGATTTATCAGGAGTAAAAAAATCGGGATGCAAATAAGCCAGTTCGTGAGAGCCGTTGTATCTTAACTGCTTTTTACCTGCATCCTCTTGAAACGATACAGGCGTACAAATAAGTGCGGCAAACGGAAAGCTGATAAAATTAGACAAGCGGGCATGCTCTGTATCTGTAAGTATAACAGCCGGAATATTAGTCAGCCAGCCCAAAAAAGAAATGGAAAAACCGGCAATACCCGCCATAATATCGGGTTTGAATTTTTTTATTATTTTATAAAGCTTGATATCGCGGCCGATAAGCTCTTTTAACAGCCCCCATAAACCGGGCTGATAATCGCTTATTTTTATATAATCAATACCGTAAGCCTCTAAAAGCTCTACAACGCTTTCTTTTTGCCTGATTACCACTTGAACTTTATGGCCGTTTTTCCGCCATTTTGCTATGGCGTATTTAAAGAAATGCACATGCGCCGGATGAACTATGTCTATAAGTATATTCACGAAATTAGATGTTTTTTAATATATGGTTCGGGGGACTCACTATATGTTTCTATAATAACCTGAGTTCGACATAAGAAAAATTAAAATGTTTTTATATATCAGCTAGTTGGTGTTTTGTATAGATTTGATTGACGTAAAATTTTTGTAGAAGAGTGACATATCCCCTCTTGCTGTAGGGGCGGGTTTGAAACCCG
>JAJRXT010000074.1 GCA_024276125.1 bacterium | reverse complement strand
CATAATATTGGGGACGTAAACTGCGGTCAATAGCAATAGCGGCCTTAATGCCCTCATGAATCGCCTTACAAACCAATTTGGGCTGCCACCAGCTCAAATCGCCGGCTGCATAAATTTTTTCATTTGAAGTTTTAAGCGATTGATCAATTACCAAGTTGCCTCGCTCAGTTTTTAAGTTTAAATCTTTGGGCAGAAAGTCAAGATCAGGCAGCTGTCCCGCCGCAACAACAATATAGTCGGTTTTTACCAAAACATTTTTGGGATTATCGGTATCGCTTTTATCCACAAATTCCATCCAGGTAATCTTACCACGACGGCTTCTAATCTCTTTTGGCCACATTTTAAAGGCAAATTTTACGCCTTCATGCAGGGCTTCTGCATATTCCTCCTCATCCGCCGGCATTTCCCTAGGCGTACGCCTGTAATATATCCAAGTATCACAACCAATACGCTTAGCCTCACGCGCACAATCAATTGCCACATTTCCCCCGCCGATTACTATAATCTTGGTTCCGGGGGTGATAATCTTAAGCCCGCCCTCAATATTGACCTGCTTCATGAGTAAAATGGGGTCAATCATTCCCTGTAAGCTTATATTCTCGCCCGGTATTCCCATCATGCGGTTATTCATAACGCCGCAAGTCAAAATTAAACGGTCAAATTTATCTAATTTTTCATGGAAATTATCAGCGGTAATCTTCGTATTTAGCGAAAAATCGATCATATCTTTATATTTGGGATTATCCCCGCCAGCGCCCAGAATATAAGCGTCAAGCCGCTTATTTATGCTGTCTTCAAGCAATCTGTTATCTAATCTATATGCGGGAATACCGGTGCGCATGGTCCCGCCTAAACTTGAGCGGGCATCGAAAATATGGCTGCGATATCCCAACTGCGCCAGATATATTGCCGCTGACAGACCGGCCGCTCCTGCGCCGATTATCCCCACTTTTTTATCAGTAGGCTCAAAGCGCCCCTTATGTAAGGAATTGGTAATCTTAAATGAAACTCTATTTAATACCGAAGGCGCCCCCTCTTGCGGTAAGTCCATAATCGGTATACTATATAAATATCCCTTAATTTGCTCAATAGGCAACGGCTTGCCGCCTACTTTTTTAAAGGTGCAATTGCCCTTACAATAGCCGCAGACTCCGGCTAATACTTTGGGGAATATATTGGTAAGTTCCAGATAATGCTTGCCTTCGCGAATATTATCCGTAACCAGTGACTGCATAAAAAAGGCTATATCGGTTTTTAAGGGACAGGCAAGCTGGCAATTGGTAAAGTGGATAACCTGATAGTTGAATTTATGGCAATTATGTTCGTTTCTTAAATGAAGCTCAAAGTCATCATAATGTGTTTTAAGGGACTCAAGCAACATCTTGGCCGCCAACTGACAAAAACTGCACAGCGCGCCATTTATAATATCATGACACAGAGTCGTTATGATATTCAAGTCGGTAAGCTTTTCATTCTCGGCGTCATTCCCCTTATTATAAATACGCTCCAGCATTCTATATAAGGTTTCAGCGCCGATTCGTCCAAGGCTGCAATAGCCGCAGTTTTCCGTTGCCGCATATTTTAAAAGATGCAGCATCATATCCACGTGACAGATAGAGGTGGTAGAAATAAGGCCTTCTTTGGTTCTAACCGCTACGATAGAATTGTTCAGAAAACCTTTATCCGCAATAATATCTAATTTTAGCGCATTTTCTCCTGCCGGATATTCGGTTGATTTTTCAATATTATATGGCAGCATTTTTTTATTGTGTAACTCATGTTGCTTTTATACTCAAGAAGTTCATAAACAATGATTGTATGTTTCGGGGTGTCTCATCCCGAAACATACCGAGGGGTGAGCAATTAGTTTCGGGGTGAGACACCCCGAAACATAGACATACCACGTTTTTAAATTTATATACCATGCTTGCGCAGCTTATATCCTATATATTAATCTGCTTGCTTTTTTTGCTGACAGCGTTTTGTAGCTTCAGCTTCAGATTTGCGTTCGCATTGCAGCTTACCGGATTCTGATTCGGCGGTAGCTGCCTGACAGGCTTTTACTATATTTTTTAGTTTGGTTAATTGTTCTGTAGTTAGCATGTCGCGGGCGGCCAGTTTAGCTTGCACACAGTTTTTGTTAAAATCCGCCATAAGTTTGGCGATTTCATCTATTTTAGCATCAACTGCTTTTGTATCAACGTCTTTTTTACCCAATAAATCATTTAATTCCAATTTTGAAATTTTAATATCGGCTTTTAATCTGATTTTCTTTTTTTTAGCTGCCAGACAAAGCTCTTTAAGCTTAGAGACTTGAGCATCGGTTAGAGCTAATTCTTCTTGGTTTTTTAAGGCTTGCTTAGGCCCTGAAAGCTTTTTGCAATCAAGGAAGCAAAACCCCATACCTTTATTACATGTTTCAGCCGCTTTCCTCTTATGGTGATGAGCTGTGGCTATACCAGCCATAAATAAAACTAAAGCCAATGCTAAATATAAACTCTTTTTCCTAAACATGTTCATTTCTCCTGTTTAATGAATAAATGTATACAAGAACAAATCATTCTCATTTGCTATGGTATCCGAATTTCTCCTAAAATAGAAGTATTTTTATTGAACTGGTCAAACTTGTTTAGCTTATCGGATAAAAAATATTATATCGGCTTTATTCTATTATGCTTTTTTCTCTTTTTTCTAAACAATTTGGTATATAAAAATTTGCTTCTTTTAAACTGCCGCTTATAATGATTAAATTCTCTAAAAAAAGAATACTCATAATTAAAGAAAATTACCACTAGAGAGACCGAATATATAATTAACTCTATCTGCCAGGAAGTGCGTGCGGTTAGCGCTGTCCTAGCAAGTAAAAGAGCCATCCAGTTGTATAATACAATAAAAAATAAGGTGATAAATTTGCGGCGCCTTTTGTTGGCGTTCATTTTTTCTCTGACTTTGCGAATTAATTCCAATTCTTCGCCAATAACCGGCAGGGAGACCACTTCGTGTAATTTCTCAAATAATTCGCACAGATTCTCCTTGCAATTTACATTCTTAAAATGAAGTAATTCATTGAATTTACTTCTGCAACATGTATTAGGCAGGGATATCTCATATAACATAGGTAAAACTTCAATTGCCTGGACCAAAGAAACTCGCAATTCTGAGGGGGAAGATTTGTTCGCTGCAAAATTCTCTAAACAGGTTATTACCTCATTTATATATTCATTGATACTGGAGCATTCCTTCGCGCTTAATGTTTGCCCTTGACTGATACATTTGTTCAGCAAAGCAAATATGGTCGATCTTTTTTTGTCCTTTTTTAGCCAAATGATGATATAAAGCGGTACGACTGCTAATGCAAAAAAAGTAAAACAAATTTAAATACCAGCTTTAGCGCGGTTAGTCTAAGAAATCCAAACATCTAAGATTAATCCTTGTTATTCCAGTTCAAATTTAATATCAATAATGCCCCATTGCAATTGCTGTTTAGTTTGTTTATGTCTATCTTTAAGAGCCTCCAAACGCCACTGCTTCATATAGTCAATTGCCAGCCGTTCCAAATGAGCATCCAGTTTTTTCATTACCAAGACATTAGTGACATTTCCTTGAAGGTTAACCCAAAATTTAAGCCTAACCTCCCCCTCTATTTTAGATTTATAGTTGGGAGGCGCTGGTTTATATAAATACTGGCGCGGCTGCCCCGACCAAATAATCTTATCCGTACCAGCCTTTGAAATATGCCGGCTAACAGCAATATCCTCTTTTGCGGACGTATCGCTGCTTAGCGCTTTGCCAAAAGAAGGGCTAAGCGGCAGCTCTTCAGTGGAAAACGGCTGCTGGGGCATTAAACTTAACAATTCTTTTTTATTGACAGCCTGTGGTAATTCCACCGGCGGGCGGTATGATTGTGCTTGGTAATGTTTATTTTTATCAGAAATGCGAGGGGCTAGAGACTGCCATTTTTT
>JAJRXT010000073.1 GCA_024276125.1 bacterium | reverse complement strand
GCTAGTTGGTGTTTTGTATAGATTTGATTGACGTAAAATTTTTGTAGAAGAGTGACATATCCCCTCTTGCTGTAGGGGCGGGTTTCAAACCCGCCCCTACAAGATAACAAAATCAAGAACTTTTATGTCGAACTCACGTTAAAATTATTTGCGTAAAATTAACTCCCGAATTATTCGGGCTAAAACGCAAAAAACGGGAGGAATATAAAATCCCTCCCGTAATTCGTAATCCATAAAAAGCGTAAATCCCTATGGTATAGTATAACCAAAATCAACAGCTAATAAGGATAAGTCATCGCCGTCAATCATGTTGTCCGGCTCATTGGTAACGGCGGTACCGCCTAAATCAGCGCGGCAGTCAAATCTTGGCTGACCGTAGCCGGCGCCAAAGGCGCGAGCAAGACGCGAAAGATCGCGGCCGTCTACGCGGCCGTCATTATTAATATCGCCCAAGCGTCCGTCCGCTATACCCATAACCGATAATGATAAATCGCTTATACAGGTATCAACATCAGTCATAGCCAGCACCTTATAATAATAATCCTGCGTAGGTAGAATGCAGGCTGCATCATTATAAGTAGTGGTTGCGCTTATTCCCTGCTCCTCATATACGCCGTCTACGGTATGAGAGCGAAAAATCTTATATCTGGTAGCTCCGGCTGCCGCAGTCCATGACAAATCTATCTGATCGTGTGTACCCGGATCATTAGTTGCCAAACCAGTAGGCGGCGTTAAGGTTACTGTAATGGTAGAGCCGTTCCATGTAGCTGTTATTATACTGTCTTGCACCGGTCCCTCTAAGTCAGCATTTAAGAAACCAAGATCAGAAGCGCTACAATACCCGCCGACTACAGTAAAACATAAAGTAGCAATGGTGCCGGAACCGGAAACCCCGCCAACACTACCTATACGGGTATCGCCTACTACAATCTGGCCGGTGGTCTCATCCCAATTTAAGGCGGCCGCCCGCAGTTCCGTTGGCGCAGCATCCTGATTTAAAAAAGTGCCTTCAGTCGTACCGGTATAATCCAATACCAGTGGGTTATAGGATACGTCAAAACTGGCTGCATACATATCGGTTACATTGGTTACGTCTATTTGTACGCATATGGTATCGCCTACCTGCGGAGTTGAATCAGGAAGTGGAACAGGGTCAACCGTAGTTTGCGCTTGCGCCGTACTTAAACCGACGGCCAGCATACCCGATAACAATAGGGCGAGCCCTAGTCGTTTCTTATTTTTCATTAAAAAAACCTCCATTTCCCCCTCACCCTGCCCTCTCCCCTCTGGGAGAGGGTTTGGGTGAGGGGATTTGTTGATAATTGTTTTATATGTATATGTTTCGGGGTGTCTCACCCCGAGACATAAGACTATCTGTTATCTGGTTTCGGGGTGAGACACCCCGAAACATAGAAACATAGAGAGCCAATGGCGCTAACTTACTGAGTAAGACCGAAGTTTGACGTAAGCTGGATTAAATCCGCGCCGTCAATCAATTCGCTGCGGTCAAGATCGCTCTGACAGTCGTATCTAGGCTGTCCCAAAGAAGCGCCAAAACCACGCGCTAAGCGGGATAAATCGCGCCCGTCTATACGTCCGTCATTATTGATATCACCCAGCAGACCGGCTGCTACGCCTGATACTTCAGCCGATAACTCACTGTAACAACTCGCACCGGATGTAGCCTTTACCTGATAATAATAATTCTGCGCAGGCAGGATACAGCTTGCATCATTATAACAGGTAGCAGCGGTTGTCCCGATTAATTCATACACACCGCCGGGGGTGTTGCTGCGATAGACTTCATAGCCGGCAGCTCCGGCCACCGCATCCCAACAAACGTTAATCTGATCGCGGGTACCTGCATCTGTTGCGGTAACATTGGTTGGAGCGCTTAAGGTTACGGTAAGCGTCGTACCATCCCAAACAGCGGTAATTGTGCTGCCTTGCAGCTCTCCCTCTAACAGTGCATTATCAAAGATAAGGTCAGTAGTCGTACAATAAGCGCCGACTACCATAAAGCTTAAAGTAGCAACATTACCAGAACCGGATACTCCGCCGATAGCGCCTATTCTGGATACGCCGGCTACGATAACCCCGCTGCTGGGATCGCCGTTTAAGGGTTCTGCCAATAATTCGGCATCAATTGGATTACCGTTATCTAAGAATGCGCCTTCTACAGCGCCCACATAATCAACTACAGTCGGGTTAAACAGCATATCAAAATTAACCGCATACAGATCGGTTACATCGGCTACATTAACTTCTACGGTTACAGTGTCGCCCAATTGCGGACTCGGATTATCCGGCACCGGTGTTACTACAGGAATACTACCCGGAACATACTCATCTGCGCCCATATCATAGGTGGCGCCCTGCGGCCTGGCATCACCGTCTATATCGTCAGTCGGCAATACGCTGGCCGGATCACCAGCATCAACACAAGGCGAGGTTGCAATAAGATGATAGGCTGTATTTAACAGCGGGTCGGCGCTAATATTACCGGCGCCAGCCCAGCCGCCTTCGATATCAGAATAGGTGATATTTGGCGCAGCGGCATAAAAGTAAATTTGGTTGTTAGTGTTTCCCCATACGATACAGTTTGTTATCTCAACCGGCTGAGTCTGGTTATAACCGCCGATACCGCCGCAGTTACCGCCTATATTGTTGGCAATTGTTGAATTAATTATTCTAGGCGAAGATGCGCGTTGCAATGAAATTCCGGCATTATCGCCGCTGGCGCCGGCAGTGTTGCTAACAATTATACAATTAATAATCTCCGGCGGGGTTGCCTCCGGCGACCAGTCTGACCAAAAGGCAATTCCGCCTCCGCCATATGCGGGGTTTCCTAGACCGGCTTTATTATTTTTAATAATACAGTTTATTACTTTAGGCGAACATGTTGAGCCAATAGCGTCAGTAGCAATCCCTCCGCCGCTGGCGCCGGCGCTGTTATTTCTTATCGCGCTGTTTTGTATAATAGGATTAGAGCCGCCGCTACAGTTGATCCCACCGCCTGCATTAGGACTATAATTGCTTGAGATAATACAATTAACAATCATTGGTGAAGATGAGTTGTTACATGTAATTCCTCTATCATCTCCGTTTGTTATATTGAATCCGTCTAATATGGAACTATTGGTTTCGCCAGTAACAAAACTGACTACAGCGCCGCCGCCTGCGCCGCCTATGCTGCCGTCTATAGTAGTAGTCGCCGCGCCGTTTTCTGAATGAAGATTTATAAGTTTACCTAAAAAATTAATCTGTTCATTATAGGTTCCATCTCTAACAATTATTTCACAACCATTAGAAGCTACATCAATAGCCTGCTGTATGGTGGCATAATCATCAGGTACGTAAATAGGACAAGCAACTGGAGTATTATTTACGTCAAAAGACGCATCAGAGACATCTTCTCCGACGCCGCCGACACCGTCTAAGACTTCCACTCTTACCCAATATGTACCATCTGCTACAGTGGTAGTATCCCACGAATCTCCGGTCGGCATTCCGCCGCTGAAGACTACAGTGTTAATCAGCGTCCAAGGTCCGGCAGCTGATGCGCCATGATATAGATTAGCCGTTAAATCAGTCTGTTCGGCATCCGCAGCGCTCCAGAGAATGCTTTGTGTTCCAGTCCAGATTTCTCCGCCATTGGGAGCATCTACGGTTACGCTTGGGTTAGTATTGGGAGGACCGGTAAGCGCCCAACTAGGCGTAGTAGGCGAGGTAGGATTAATTTCCGTTCCTTCCATGCCGCTGTGCAAGGAAACGGCTCCATTGGCTAATACCTTGTAATAATTACAATCTACTGCATCGCAGTGTCCTACATCAGAACTAATCCAAAAACCCTGTTCTATAGTTACCGGAACTGTATTAAAATCCTGAACCGGCATACCCCACAGACTGCCAAAACCTGTACCATCACCTACCATACGGTAGTGTCCTCCGCCTAAGTCTTCACATAAAAAATCATCCCGGCTAATACTTGCCAGCGGGTCCCAGTACCCCCCTGTATATACCCAAATAGAATGGCTCAAAATAGTCCAGCTGCTGGAAGAATCAAACTCAATGGTAATAGTATTAGGATAATTATTGACCACCGTTACATTGGAAATGGTGACCGCTGGCGCCGGATCATATGGGGTAGGGGCGCTATAGGCGGTTGTGGCTGTTACAAACAGCATAATTAAGCTGCAAAATATTGCAGGCCAATACTTGTGCCATCTTTTTTTCATATTTCCTCCTTAAGAAATAATTGTTAAACATCATGATAAAAATATAAAACGATTTTTTTTGTAACCGGCACCCCCCCTTTTTTTACGTTGTATACTCAAAAAGTTCATAAAGAATGATTTTATGTTTATGTTTCGGGATGTTTCAAGCCGAAACCAATGCTCACCGCTAGGTGTTTCGGGGTGGAACGCCCCGAAACATAATGACACCGGTATTACCTTAAGTCAACAATATTGCTGTAGCCGCCAACCTTTAGGCCGGCCATAGGGCGGGTTTAAAAACCCGCATCTACAAAAAAATAAAATGGGATTTAATATACTATTAAAACATAGACCCGCTAATTTTGATATTGGATTTATTTTGTGTCTTTGAATATTAATTAGACGGACGAAAAAAAAGTTTTAAAAAAAATAATGTTATTATTCCTAAAAAATATGTATATAATGTTGTCAAACGGTAGTTAATCAGGTTAAAATTAAAATAAAACAACAATATCTTCTAGTTGCACGACTAACATTTGACACATGTTAGCATAAAAAACAACACATGTCCATATATGAACGATAAAGAGTTTGTCGATAAAATATTAGCCGGAGATCAGACCTGTTGGCAAGAGTTTGTTGAACGCTATACTGATTGGGTAATATATAAGGCCTGGGAATTTGAACGTAAATTTTGCCGTATGCCCCAAAGACTTGCAAATTGCAGCTTATTATTAATAATGCGCCAGCGCAGAGGCGAAGTACATTCTTATAAAAAAGATGCCGAGTCTTGCGATGAGGGATTAGAGCTTTATCTGTGGTTTTTTAAACAACTGCGGCGGCGTTTAAAATTCTATTGCGGCAAAAGTAAGCTGTCTACCTACATTTGGGTGATACTGAATTCCAAAAGCATGCAGGTGGATATCTTGCGCTGGAAATACGGCAGGGTGGATGATGATAATGAAAAACGTCTGCCGGTATGTATAAAAGAGCAGCCTGAAACCGAACGCAGGATTTTTAGCTGGCTGCGCCGCGGTAAAGACAAGATATTTATACTAGCTAAACTTAAGATAAACGAGCAAGCTTATAAAGACGGCGTTCATCGGGTTAAAGAAGCTTTGATAAAAGCGGGACAGCTTGATATGTTGCAGCCGGTTGAGTTTAAAAATATAGATGATTGGACGGAACAAAGCCGCGGTAAAAGAGAGCTTAATGCACAAGAAAAGACGACTACGAATAAATTATTTTATAATCAAGTAAGCGCTTTGCTTAATGGCGCCTTTAAAAAATTGGAGCCTGACGAGCAAAAATTAATTAGATTGTATTACAGCGAAGGACTAAGCGGTAAGCAAATCGGAGAATTTTGCTCTAGGCTTGATCTAAAGCTAACAATTGACGGGGTAAAGCTTAGTTCTAAAAATGTGTATTATCTGCTGAGTAAAATTACTGAAAAACTTAGCCATAGTATTGAACTTAAAATTGAGGGGCAAAAACTTTCCGGCAAACAATGGCATAATGTGCTGAATATTCTTGGAGAAGAAGGCTTATGGCGCGAATAATTTTGGTAATTTTTTTTTCTGTCCGTCAAATTTATTTATGAGGCGAGAATATAGTACATATTCGGTGTGGACTACTGTAGATGCCGACCTTTAGGTCGGCTGTCGTTATTTATGTTTTTATGTTTCTATAAATAGGTTTTAAATTTGTCATTCGAAACGAAGAGGCTGTGTCGCAACTACTTTTCGGGTGGGATTTACACCGTATGTTGTACGTCAAGCCTTGCACCTCTACCACCTGTAGACGTAAAAATTGGACAAAGGTAATTGCGACACAGCCTCGAAGTGGAGTGAAGAATTTGCCCGCATATCCGGGCAGACCCTTCACTTCGTTCAGGGTGACAGTTACCTTAACATTAACCTGTAGGCGCGGGTTTAAAAACCCGCATCTACAAAGAAATAAACTTAAACTTAGCAGGCTGCCTCTCGTAGCTGCCGACTTTTAAGTCGGCCAATGTTTATGTTATGTTTCGGGGGTATCTCACCCCGAAACATACATTTATTTGTACGGTAAGAAAATGAACTCTAATGATGCAGACTTTTTAGTTATGGCAAATAAAAATTTAGCGCCCGATAGGTATAGTTCTATATTAAATCACCTAAGCAATGTCGGGCTATAACCTGAAATAGCAGGAAATAAAGCAAATGCAAAGTATTTTCGCAGCGGATGACTCACGAGGAAAAGCTTCCAGTGGGAAGTGTTTGGATGAGGAGACAATCGCTGTTTATTTGGATAATGGCTTAAGTAAAAAAGAAAACCAAAAATTACAAGAACATATTAAAACATGTAACCGCTGTTTTCATCAATTAGCGGGTTTTTATAAAAATTATCATAATACAAAGCAAGAGGAAATACAGCATGCTAGTCTTCCAGTCTGGTTAAATGAAAGAATCCTTGCCCTAAATCAGCCGGACTCCGCATCTGTCGCGCCTGCGCCTAAAATTAAACAACCGCCGGCAGCTTGTAACCTGCCGCAAATATTGTCATGGATAAAAAAGATATTGGCTTCCCCTATACCGGCTTATGCGTTAGCTGGCGTATTGCTTATGTTTTTTATAAAGGCACAGCCTGATAAATCCAGCAGATTGCTTAGTTTTCCGCAAACTACAGATTTGTGGGTGTTTGATAAAGTAGCCGTAGCATATAAGAACACGACAACAGCCAAAGCGCCTGTTTTGGATGAAGGGCAGGCTTTATATCGCGAGCCGAATTTTGACGGAATGACAGTTAAGGAAAAAAAAGACCAAGGGCTGGTCTTTAACTGGCCGCAAATAAAGGATACCCATAAGTACCGGTTTAGTCTTTCGTATCAGAGCGGGGAAAAAGAACAAGTTTTGGTATCAATAATCACTTCCGGGCAAACCTATGAATATTCCTATGAAAAATACGGCCGCCTTGTGCCCGATCGGCTTTATAAGTGGGTAGTATCCGGTAATTATGGCGAAGGGCTTTATTTTAAGGCCAAGTCTTATTTTGCCGCCGTAAAATAAGACTTGGCAGAATATTGCCGATTATGTTAAAATGTAATTGTCAGGATAAGGTGATCTGTTCGTTAGTCAGTCATATAAGGTACTATTTTAAATAATTTAATGTGTTCGGGGTGGACAGTATGTATATACTAAAAAAAATAATCTCTATTGTTTTATTAGGATTAGGCGTTATTTTATTAACCGGTTGGTCTGCTTTTGCTCAAGATTCGACAATACAGAGTCAATCAGCGCCGTCCAACAGGGCTTTTCTTGGTAATCGGCTGAAAGCGCCTCAAGGTTATCGCTGGCAGCCGGGACATTTTGAGGTACTAGGCGGAAAGCGGATATGGATTCGCGGTCAGTATGAACAGGTTAAAGGCGCACAAACCAGTTTACCGGCCGGCGCTTCTCAAATACCTGTACCGCCAAATCCCCAGCCTAACATTACGACCAAAGACGCATCACAAACCCCAAATTCCAGTATTAAAACAGTTCCTTTGCCTTATTCCCAGCAATTAAGTCCTCCATATGCCGAGCAGCCGGCAGCCTCTACGCAGCAGCAAAATTTGGGTCCAATGCCCTCAACCAATGGCTTTGTTCGTCCGTTTAACAAAAGCAATTCAGCTACTGGAAAAAGTTGGATTCCGGGTCATTTTGAAAATGTAGGCGGTCAAATGATCTGGATGCGCGGACATTATGCAGATGAGCAAGGAAAAGCAGCCGGCCCTCCAAAGGGTAATTTTAATCCTCCCGCTATGGTTACTAGCGCAAGCAGCAATGTTCAGCCGCAGGGTTGGGCTGTAGTAATCGGTATTTCAAAGTATAAATTTTCCTCAGGAAGTTTTGCCGATGTGCGTTATGCGGCGAATGATGCGCAGGAATTTTATAATTTTATACGTTCTTCGGAAGGCGGGGGATTATCTCCCGATCATATTTTGTTTTTGCAAGACGAAGAAGCTAGTCTAAAAAATATCCGCTATGCTTTTTTCGACTTTCTAAAAAAGGCTTTGGAAGAGGATTTTGTTGTTATATATTTTTCAGGACACGGCACCCCTGAAGAGGACAATCCTGACAATTTGTACTTACTTGCGTACGATTCCAGGCCAGATCAAATAGCCTCCAGCGCATTTCCTATGTGGGATATTGAAACCGCTCTAAAACGCTATATTAAAAGCAATAAGGTTATTATGTTTGCCGATGCCTGCCATAGCGCCGGTATATCCAACAATATAACTACGCGTAGTATTGATAAAAAAAATCAGGTAAATAAATATTTAATAGAAATAGCGCGGGCTAAAAAGGGCAGGGCAATCTTTACGGCCAGTGAGGCGGGCGAGTTATCTCAGGAATCGCAAAAATGGGGCGGCGGGCACGGCGTATTTACCTATTTTCTTATAGAAGGGCTGAAAGGAAAAGCGGATATGAATGATAATAATGTAGTTACCTTGGGCGAGGTTATGGACTATGTTAGTGAAAACGTACGCCGCGAAACCGGCAATACTCAGCATCCAAATACATCAGGTTTCTTTGACCGCAGCTTTCCTCTTGCCATATTGTCCAATTAAGATTTTTGCATTTCGTCATTCCCGAATGCCTCTATCGGGAATCTATGCTGTCTATGTTTCGGGGCGTCTCACCCCGAAACTAATTGCTTCAAGAGCATAGAAAATTATATTTTAATTCCCTCTTCCCAGTGAGTAATGTTGTTGACTTAAAAAAACTGTCATTCTGAATGAAACGTAAGTGGAGTGAAGAATCTGTACGCTGTTGCGGGGGAAGATTCTTCGTCCTTCGTCCTCAGAATGACAGGCTGTGTCTATGTTTCGGGGCGTCTCACCCCGAAACATAAAGACCAAGTTGCGCATCAAACTCATCTTGAAACTTACTTGGAGTAACCCTTATGAATGAATTTGATAATCAAATTACCGATAGCGGGCTGTACAGCCTGCAAATTGATACCCTTCAGCTTAATTTGGGAGCCTATTGTAATCAGGAATGTAATCATTGTCATATATCCGCATCACCGCATCGTACGGAGCTGATGTCTTGGCACATTATGCAAAGCACACTTGATGTACTTGAAAAGATTGACTGTAAATTGATTGATTTAACCGGAGGAGCGCCGGAGCTAAATCCTAATTTTCGCCGTTTTGTGAGCGCCTTGCATAAGGCAGGCCATAATATACAGGAGCGTACTAATCTTACCGCTCTTTTGGAACCCGCTATGCAGGATATGCCGGAATTCCTTAAAAAACATCAAGTTGCCCTGACAGCCTCTCTGCCGTGTTATCTGGAAACTAATGTTAATGCTCAACGCGGCAGCGGAGTTTATGCCAAAAGCATTACAGCGCTAAAAAAATTAAATGCTCTAGGTTATGGAACTGATCCTGAGTTACCGCTTAATCTGGTATATAACCCTGGCGGGGCGCAGCTTCCTGCTGAACAAAGCAAGCTTGAAGCCGACTACCGCAGGGAATTATCAGAACGATTCGGTATAACATTCTCTCACCTCTTGACTATCGCCAATATGCCTATCGGACGTTTTAAAACAGTATTATATCGTAAGAATGAGACGGAAAGTTACGGACAGCGTCTTAAAAAATCATTTAATCCAAAAACTATAGACAAATTAATGTGCCGCTATCAAATAAGTATAGGCTGGGACGGCAGTCTGTATGACTGCGATTTCAATCTGGCGCTGGGTATGCCCGTAAATCACGGAGCGCCGGATCATATCAAGCGATTTGATTATACCGCTCTGGCAAAACGTAAAATCGTAACCGGCAATCACTGCTTCGGCTGTACCGCAGGATGCGGGTCTTCTTGCGCCGGTGTACTGGTTACTGTAACCTAAGCCCAATATAATTGATTTAACTTATTTGTAAAGGAACAAACCTTGGGGCAAACCCTTCTTAAAAGAAGGGTTATTCCCCAAACCCCTTTCCTAAGAATTTTAATTTAAGGAATTTGGTTGGCGGCACAATAATACCAGCGATAAATATTGCAGATAGATAACATGTGCCGCCAACCAAATTCCTTGAGATTGAAAGTTTTTGGGAGGAGTTTGAGGAACACTTTTTTCAAAAAGGGTTCCTCATGGTTTTGTCTCTTATAAATAAATCAAACTAATTATATGGAGTTTAGGTTACAGTAAAAGATGAAGGGTGATTTGCGACAAATTATAGTATTTACCCGCTATCCTGAAGAGGGTAAAACAAAAACCCGTCTTATTCCGCTGCTTGGGGGCGATGGCGCCGCTAATCTACAGCGCCGAATGACTGAGCATACCTTAAATCAGGCGAGGCGTTTTGCAGAGCGCTATCCCGTATCTATTCAGGTTTGGTATGAAGGCGGCGACAAATCGCTTATGTGCGGCTGGCTGGGAAATGAGTTAAATTATACTCGCCAATCGGCTGGATTCCCTTTTTAATACCATCGTAAAAGAAATCCTCAAGCCCTTTATGTCGGAAAGTTTTTATCATCTTCCATGAGTGTAACTCGAAAGGTTACGGGGGTCAAGTCTTTTTATATAAATTATTCATTGCAGGCGTT
>JAJRXT010000072.1 GCA_024276125.1 bacterium | reverse complement strand
GTTGACGTAAGGCTATAGCTGCCGTAGGGTGGATTAAGGGGTCTTATATAATAGATATACTTACATAAATTAAAAACAATAAAATTATCTATTAATTACCCCCGAATCCACCACAGCTGGCGCTAAGCAATTTGGTGGAACCGCAACTATCAGAAAATGCAGGCTCAACCTATTTTTTTTAAACTCTTTCATAATACTTAGCTTGCCCCACCCTACATTAATAAGGGCAAGTTTTGCGTAACATGAGTTGCCTTAAGTCAACCGCACTGCCAAGAGTCGGGTTTAGAAAAGCCTGACAGCCGCTTTTTTTTGTCTATCGCCGAAATTATTATGGTAAATTCTCCCCTTGGTTTGCGCAGGGTAAAGATTTCTTTTATCTCTTCCGGGGTTCCCTTAAGTAATTCTTCAAATTTTTTAGTCAGCTCTCTGCCAATAAGTATTTGGCGCTGCCCCAGAATATCCTGCATATCGCCAAGACTTTTAAGCAGGCGATGCGGGGATTCAAAACATATTACAGCTCTATGCTCTTGTTTTATTTCTAATAATTTATCACGCCGCCTCTTGATTTTAGGCGGTAAGAATCCCTCGAATAAAAAAGCGCCCATTGACAAACCGCTTACTGATAACAGCGTAGTTAAAGCGGATGGGCCTGGAATAGGAACAACTTTAATATTCTCTTTCCAAGCCAATTTTAAAAAACGGCAGCCCGGATCGGATATGCTGGGGGTACCGGCATCGCTGACCAAAGCAATTTGGGCGCCCTTTTTGATGCGTTCAATTAAATGAGAGCCCTTCCTTGCTTCATTATGTGCAAAGCAACTGGTAAGCGGCGTATGAATATTATAATAATTTAACAACCCTCGGGTGTGGCGAGTATCTTCTGCGGCAATTAAATCTACTTCCTTTAAAATCCTTAATGCCCGCAAAGTAATATCTTCAAGATTCCCCATAGGAGTAGCTACCACATACAATGTGCCTTCATAAATATCCGGCTCAGATAACATATATAAAACCTATGCCTTATTGTATTGGGCTCTTACCTGCTCATTAGCCTCAATTAATCGGTCAATATTGTCTTTAATATATATTTGCACCTTTTCTTTGATGGATAATAACACCAATCTGGCGGCAATGGTTATAACGCCGGGGATTTCCGGTATTTCACGCGAGGACTCCCCGTTTATAATGGATTCTGCTTCCTGCTGAATTTTTTCTTCGTCATACAATTCATTAAAATTATAATTATACCAAAGCCTTACATAATCACGCTTTTTAATTTCTTTTCCCCCTAATTTATGTATGATATCATCCATGCTGGCATGTTTTGGGGCTTTTTTATGTTCAAAACAGATTTTTTTTACGCTTTCAAAAAAATTAGTAATATCTTCTTTTCCGTTTAATTCCTCTAAGGGGATTTTAGAGCTTATTTCAAACTCTATTGTATCATTAACCACCTCGACTTGACTTATTTCATAGGTTATGCCGTCTTTATGAAAGCGGTCGCCTTTTTTGGGGTCATAGGTTTTTTTCAATTTATTAATCAACAAATCGCGTCCTTCTGACATATATTTTTGAAACAGCATCTTTTTTAAATTGGTCATTTCAGCGCCTCTCTTTTAAATATAATTTTTATTAGCTGTTTTTTGTAACCCAGTTAGTAATTTTATTTTTTATATCATCCGGTTGTTCATTTGATTTAAAACCCGCCGCATGATAATGACCGCCGCCGCCTAAGTATTTGGCAAGTTCGGCTACATTTGTTTTTTCTTTTGAGCGCAATGATACTTTATATGTACCGTCATCTTTTTCCTGAAATAATAGGGCAACCTCTACGCCTTTTATGGACTTGGGGAAATTGATAAAATTTTCCGTTTCCCACGGATTAGCCTTAGTCTGAGCAAGCATCTTTTGGCTGATAACAATACTGGCAATACTGCCTTCACTGATTAATTCCAAGCCGCTAAGCGCCAAATTCAGTAGACTGATAGTAGATAAAGGGAGCATTTCATAAAGCTTGCTGGCCACATAATGCGGCTGCACACCCAGTTTAACCAACTTGCTTGCGAGGTTGAGGCTTTCGGCGCTAGCATTATGATAACGGAATCCGCCGGTATCTGTATATATCCCTACGTATATATTAGTCGCCATGCCAGTAGTCAGCTTAACCGGCCAGCGGCTTATTAAATCATATACCAATTGAGCGGTAGAAGAGGCTTTATCATCTGAAAAGTTTATCGCGCCAAAGGCTTTGCCTTGGTAATGATGGTCTATCTTTATTATTACAGCCTCAGGCGGTATATCCCATGTACCTACTCGCTCTAATTCGCCGCAATCTAACACGAATACCAAGTCATAATTTCCACAAATAGTATCGGCTTGTTTTATAACTTTAGCAAAGGGTAAAAAGCGATAGGTATCCGGCAAGATGCTTTGATTTAATATATCTACTTGTTTTCCCAGTTGTATTAGAGCCTCGTATAGGCATAATTGCGAGCTTATTGAATCGCCGTCGGGATTTATATGCGAGGTAATCAATATTCTTTTAGCGCAATTAACCCGCTGTATAATTTCATTATATTGGTTTGTCATTGGTTTTTTATCTCATCTATAATATGATCTATATGAAAACCGTAATCAACTGAATCATCCCATTTGAAAATCAACTCTGGTATATAACGCAGTTTAATGTTACGACCCAGTTCTCCCCTAATAAATCCTTTAGCTTTATTTAATCCTTCCAGAGCGTTGGTTGCTTTTTCCTCATCACCCATAAGGCAGACATATATTTTAGCACAGCGCAAGTCAGAGCTTAATTTTATTTTAGTAACAGTTAATCCGGCCAGACGCGGATCGGCTACTTTGCGGATTAAAATTTGGCTTAATTCATGGTGAATAAGCTCGCCTACGCGCTCGCTACGCTTTTTTTGACCAAACACACATAATTCCTTGATTAAAATGTTATTATATATCAGATGGTTACTGTTTTGTGTAAACTTAATAGATGCCAAATTTCTGTAGGGGAGGCGGCTTGTTCCCTCCCATTGCTGCACAATGCTGTTGACTTAAGGTATAAAGTAGCGGTCATTCTGAACGAAGCGGAGTCCTTCGCTTCGCTCGAGGATAAACTCCGTGAAGAATCTATCCAGCAATAGCAGGTAGATTCTTCGGCCTTCGGCCTTAAGAATGACAGGCTAAAAAAAGCTTTTCATTATAGTATAAAGCTTAAGTCAACAGCATTGCCATTGCTGCTTATTTGCCGTAAACGCCAACCTTAAGGTCGGCAGCTACAAAAAAAAGTGACTGCCTATACCATTAAAATAAGTAAGTTAGCATAATCCGCATATAAAATCAATACAGCTTAAGATTTGGTCAGTTTGTAACTAAAGACCGGCCCTAGACTAAAAACCACGCACAAGGTCACTACCCGTATGATACCCGCCACCATTAGCCCTTCATTAAATCCGATACCAAAAAACTTGCTAAGCAAGCCTATAATCGCCTCCTGTATACCCAAGTTACCGGGAGTTAAACTTATTACTATAGAAAAAGACAATACTATAGCCATAAAACAAGCGGCAAGATATGGAACATTACAGGATATCGCCGTATAACCAAAATAAAGCTGCAAACTCATTATTATATAATTTAAAAACATAATAAAAGAAACCTTAATAAGCAGTCCCTTATTTTTCCTGATATAGTCCAAACCCTGCTTAAAATCCAACCAGCGTCTGGCAATAGCGCCGCTGCCGGCGGGAGTGTAATTAGATAAGGCGATGGCCAAACCTACTAAAATAACGCTCATCAAAAAGAAAGAGAAAAGCCGTATGGAAAAAGTATTATATTGAATATAAAAAATAGCTATACCCAATAGCCCCAACAGACCGCCGATTAAAAACATCCATAAATAGCAGACACTGTATACTGATAAAAAACGAGTATATGGAAAATAGTGTTTTTTCTTTAAATATAATGCCTTACCGGCTACCCCGCCCCTTAAAGGAGCTAAATAATTCCCCATAGCGGTAACTGCCGCCAGCCCGAAATATTCAGTAAAGCTTAAATCAACCTTAAATGACTCTAAGAAATATTTGGTTAATAAACCGTTTGAAAACAAAATCATTAAACTAAGAATAAATAACGGCAGCAGGAGGATTATATCAATTGAGGCAATTAATTTGAATTCATCTAAATGGAAATATACATAAGTGAAAATGCCTAAGCTAACCAAGCACAGGATAATAATTTGGAGTTTTTTTTTAATGTTGTTTTTTTGTATTAAACTATAAGGGCGGCGGCGTGGGTTAGTAACCCTGTGTCCCCGCTCGCTGTTGAGTTAAAATAGCTGTCATTCTGAATGAAGCGAAGCGGAATGAAGAATCTTCTCGCTGTTGCGGGGGGAGATTCTTCGGCCTTCGGCCTCAGAATGACGGGCTTTGCTATGTCTCATGCCAAACATATTGTTTGAGCGCAGGTGTGTTTCGGGGTGAGACACCCCGAAACATAACGCAGGGGTAAGTTTTAAACCAACCCCTACAAGTTCCAAGCTTACCGATAATATACTTCTACGCCGTTTTTTCTGCTGGAGTAATATACATTAAAATTCTTTCTTACATAGGATACAAGCTCATTACCTGTGTATTTGTAGAACTTTGTATCGGCGATAATCCAAATTCCCTGCCTTTTCTCAGTCATAATCTTTTTTAATTTAGCGGCGCTATCCACATACGGTACATTATTCCTTGTTGTTACTTTACTGTGCTGCCTGATAAAATAATCAGGACAGCGCAGGTAAATTTCAGTCAGCCAAACATTTGAAGTAATCAGCAATTCACCGGGCACAATATGCTCTTTAACATAGAGATGTGCCGGTTTTAAATCAGGAGCGTGTTTAGTAGAGCCAATTTGACCTTTAAATGTTATGTTTAAGAAAAAAGAAAGCGCCAGAACACTTATTATAGATATCTGCCATATTTTCATTCTCGGCCATGAATTAATTTTCATGCACAATGTATCATAATAATTGGTATAAGCATAACTTACTGTTCTTATAACAGCATAACTTATGAGCAATATATAAATAGGATATAAATTATATATATACCTGGTGGCTAGTTTATGATGAGTAACCAAAGACATTCCCGTCAAACAACCCCAGAAGATCACCTGATAAAAGGCAAATGCCTTCTTCCGGTTATCAAAAAGATAAAACAGAGATAATATAATAACCGCGATACCATAGAAAGGGTTCTGGTTTAAAAAATTTACCAATTTTAACTTATCGCCCCATTCTGGTCTTCCCCAAGACATTTTGGCCAGTCTGACCCCTACCGGAGGGGCGAGTGAAGTTGTTTGATAACTTATGGAATCAGCAGGGAATTTATAGAATAAGACAAAATAAACAGAGAGTAGAATAATGACTACTGAAATCAAAACACTTTTATCTTTAAGCCAGTTCCATTTGCACGATACATATAAAAAAATTAAAAAAGCCGGCAAAACTTCCAATATAATAATATGAGACAGCAGCGCTGCAATAAAGCTTGCAACCGTCAGTATCTTATACCTATTGCGCCCCTCTACAAACCCTTGATAAAAAGCGAAAACACATAGCGTAAAAAAAAATTGCAGTAAACTGTAATAACGGGCGGAAACGGCAAATTGATGCTGGAAGCTTAACATTGTCAATAAAACAACCGCCAGCAAGCCCACCCAGTCATTATAAAGCTTTTTACCCATTACGAATATAAGCGGTAAAACAAGTATGCTGGCAAGAATACTTATTAATCTGGTTGAATATTCGCTTGTTCCAAAAAAGCGTATGGAAGCTGCTAAAAGACTATGCGCTAAAATATTCCAGCTAAACAGCTTTTCACCGGCTAGGACTTTTATCCCCTGCGTATTAATTTGCTCAGCAGCCGTTATACTTAAGACCTCCTCCTCATAATAAGGGTATTTAGGCGCTTTGTTTATTCGGTAGGCAAAAGCAAACAACATACATATACAGACTAAAAACAAAATGATTTTATGGTACTCAACAGATTTTATGACGGGGGTTTTATTCATTTGCTTTTATTTGATAACTCCCTTGCAATATCTAATATCCTCTGTGCCCGTGTCTCCCATAGATATTTATGGATATCTTTAAAGGCCTGTTCGCTGATTTTTTGGGCTAGCTTAATATCATCTAAAATCAATTGTATGCCTTCCGCCAATGCCTTTGTGTTACCGGGTTCTACCAAAACGGTATTGACCCTGTTAGTTAGAACTTCTTTTATAGACGGCAGTTCTGAAACCACCATAGGCCTTCTCATGGACATGTAGTCAAACAGCTTTAAGGTAGATGCAAAGTGTTTTGATACCAATCTGTTACCTAAAAGCGGCATAACCAAAAGGTCAATCCGCCAATCCATGTTTTTCAATTGCCCGGGAGGAATAAAATCAATAAGTCCTATTTTATCCTCTAATCCCTGCTGTTTAATCAGGTTATCTAAATTTGTATATTGCGGAGTTCCCTTTATTCCGCCTACTATAAATAATTTAACGGGATTTTTTTTTAAATAACACATAGCGTCAATTAAGGTACTGATACCTTTGTAATTATACAAATGGCCAATATAAAATATATTTTTCATATCCTTATGATAAGAATATGCGGACGGGATTTTTTCTGCCAGCCTTATTCCATTAGGGATAGTCTTAACCGGAATCTTAGGCTTAAATACGGTCTGCAATACTTTTCTTAATCTTTCGGTTACGCAGATTATCGCATCTACATTATTATAAACGCCAGCTTCTCTTTTTTTTAATGAAAGTATTTTATTTTTATTAGCCTTTAAAGATAAATCACCTCCGGCATTTAAGATGCTCTTTCTTTTGATCAAAAAATTAACCGCATCATCAGCTTCATAAATAAAGCGCAATTTAAGGTATTTTTTGAATTTCAGCAGAAACTCCGCCAGTTGTAAATCCCGCAAGATCAATACACTGGGTTTGCTGCGCTTGGAAATGCGCCATATTTTAGCCAAAATGGATATAAAATAGACCTTTTTCCATGAAAACCTTATCACACTATCCGCATCAAGCCGCATCTGCGGGAGTTCTATTACCTTAAAGTTATCTAAGGCTGGCAGCCCATAATATTTTTCTATTTCTATACTGAATTCTTTAGATTTAGGTACTAGTAAATACACATTGCAGCCCTTTTTAGCCAATTCATAACAGGTATTAATAACCTGAATAGCATAAGCCTTAAAAGGGGGTAAGGCTTCCTCCAGAGCATAAATAATAGTCATAATCCGCTCACAAAATTTCCTGTAGGGGAGAGAACAAGCCTCGCTGCCATTAAGTTAAAGAAATTGTCATTCTGAACGAAACGGAGTGGAGTGAAGAATCTGCTTGCTGTCGCGGGGGGAGATTCTTTGGCCGTAGGTCGAAGAATGACAGGCTAATAAAAGTTGTTCACCTATGTTGTACTTAAGATTTTTCAGCCAAAAGAGTCTGATACAGCGTATCCGTTTTTTTACACATTGCGCTAAGTGAAAACATTTGGGCGCGCTTACGTGACGCTTTACTCATAGATGCCGCCATATTATCATTTTGCAATATCTTAACAATAGCGCCGGCCATAGCTTTAGGCGCTTTTTTAGGTACAATAAAACCGGTAACACCGTCTGTGACAGCCTCGGCATTACCGCCTGCATCTGTCGCCGCCATAGGAACTCCGGCAGCCATAGACTCCACCACCACATTGGAAAAACCCTCTTTTGTGGAAGAAAGCGCCGATACATCCATTATAGATAATACGCTGGTAATCTCTCTTTGCATACCTGTAAAAACAAGTGTTTTTTCTATCCCAAGCTGGTTTGCCCGTTTTTTTATAAGCTTTATCACTCCGCTTTGATTTTCTTCTTCACCCACTATTAAAAACTTTACGTTTTTAATGCTATCATAAACCAGCTTAGCCGCATTAATAAAGGTTAGGTGATCCTTTTGCGGCACTAATCGGGCAATAATACCGACAACCTTGTCAGTAGGACTTATTCCCCACTTTTTCCTTAACTTAAGTCTATAGGAATTTTCTGCATCCACCTCATTCTGCTCTCTCCCTATAGCGGAGAGGGTTTGGAATTTATCCATATCTATTCCATTATAAATCACCGCACATTTATCAGCGCGTATACCCGTATTTTTTATGTAGTCATTTTTTACGGCGCAAGATACGGCGATTACCTTATCACGAAAACCGCAAAATAGCGAATCGGTAAATATCTGCCGCCGGTTATCCCAATGATCTACATTATGTACTTGCGATATTATAACCGGTACGCCGGCAAGTTTAGCGGCCAGCGCCCCGGATATATTAGGTCTGTACATATGGGTATGTACAATATCAATTTTTTGTTTTTTCATATAGCTGGCCAATTGATACAGACTGACCGGATGCAGCCGGCTTTTAAAGTACTTTAAAACCACGGGAATACCGGCTTGCTCAAATTCGCAGGCAAGAGCCCCGCGGGCTCTGATACAGCAAACCTGTATATCGTATTTTGACGCTAATTTGGGTAATAAAGCCAGCAGGCGATTCTCCACCCCGCCTACCGGCAGATCGGATATTACCCGCATTACTTTGGGTTTATTCATTTTAATGCAATTTATTATGAGGATTTTTTTTAGGAATGAGGATTGATCAGGCGCCTCTTGCAAAAGTCTCCAAAAATGTCATTCCCGCAGTGATTTTAAGCGGTAATCTAGTTTTAATTGTTTGAAAAACCAAGATTACCGATAAAGACATTCGGGAATGGCAGGTAGTTTTGCAAGAACCCCTTAGATTAATTATTTTTGCCTGATTAGCGCCAGTGTTTCGGTGCGCGTAGCTTGCGAACTACGGAAAATACCTCTTACAACAGATGTAATAATATTAGAATGAGGCTTTTTTACTCCCCTTATCGTCATACACAGGTGATTGGCTTGCAACATTACCATAACGCCTTTGGGTTTTAAACCCTTCATTAGCGTCTCGGCAATCTGAGTAGTAAGACGTTCTTGAATCTGCGGCCTGCTGGATAGGGTTTCTAATACGCGTATCAACTTACTTAAACCGACAATACGACCTTCATTTGGAATATAGGCTATGTGCGCTACACCCTGAAAGGGAAGCAGATGATGCTCGCAAACTGAATTCATGGGAATGTCTTTAGCCAAAATAATCTCATCATGACTTTCACCTAAAACAGTCTTTAAATATTCAATAGGGTCATCATTTAAGCCGGCAAATAGCTCCTGATACATACGCGATACTCTGTCCGGGGTCTCTAGTAATCCCGGACGATTTATATCCTCGCCTATTCCCTCAAGTATAAGCTTTACGCCTTGTTTAATTTTTTCTGTATCCATAAGATATTCTTAGTTGTGCCCTTTATGTTTCGGTATGTCTCATGCCGAAACACCTGCTCACCGCTAGGTGTGTTTCGGGGTGAGACACCCCGAAACATAAATTTTAAAGCGGATTTTTTTAAACCAGATTCCCTATAAAAGCGCTCGAGAATAACAGGTGTTTTTGCAAGAGCCTCAGTTTTAATGAAATGCTCCACTAGTCCTCAATTTTTGTTTTTTTCAGATCGTCTGAATCTGACCCAAATCTTAGCGCTAAAATGCACAATTTATTTTTACTTAAGCCCATAATGGCAAAATATACGGGATTTTCTTATTAAGTAACATAGCCAAGCTGGGAGGAGATTTTCAAAGCGGCGCTTTTGACTAACGGAACCAAGTCATTTAATATTCGCTCATCCGACATGCGTTGAATAGGGCCTGAAATACAAATACTGGCCACCACCCGCGAAGTATAATCTCTAACCGGCGCTGCAATACACTTTACTTCCTGCTCTAATTCTTCGTTGTCAATAGCATAACCTTGCTTGGCTACTTTTTTTAGGTGTTCAAATATTTCTTCTTTATTGGTAAGCGTATTGGGAGTAAATGAGCAAAGCCCTATTTTATTTAATATACGTTCCACCTCATCTTGAGATTCATAAGCCATTTGTGTTTTACCAACCGCCGTACAGTAAGCCGGTACACGCTGACCCAATTTGGGTACAATTCGCACCGAATGTGTTGTTTCCACCATATCTACATAGACAACCATGCCTTCCTGAATTATTGCAAGATAGGTGGATTCATTACATTTAGACTCCAGTTCTTCTAAAACGGGATGAGCTTGTCTTATAAGTCCCATACGACGTCTAAAGATTTGTCCCAATTCAAAGGTTTTAATGCCCAATCTATAAGAGCCTGTATTTTTGTTCTGCTCAATATATCCCCGTAATTCCAACGTAGACAGCAGGCGGAAAATATTATTTTTGGGCAAAGCAAGCATAGCGCTTAATTCGGTAACGCCTAATTCGTCTTTATCTGCCTTAAAGGCTTCTAATACATCCAAGGCGTGAGATACAGATTGTACCACATAGTTTTGTCGAGAACGTTTGACCATTTTTAATTTAGATACCGTTAGATATTAATTAGTTGTTATAATAAATTAACGCAAAGTTGTAAAAATAAAATCCCTAAACATTTATTTCGTTAAGAAGACTTACAAAAATATTTAAATATATATTTAATATTAAAACATTGTTTTAATATTGTCAAATGAAAAAACAGTCGCGAGGCAAGACTAATTAAAAAAAACATCCACAGCCCCCCCCCATACTGTTGACTTAAGGTCTATGCTATAATGAAAAGCTCTTTTTAGCCTGTCATTCTGAGGCCGAAGGCCGAAGAATCTGTCCGCATATTGGAGTAGATTCTTCACTCCACTCCGTTTCGTTCAGAATGACAGCTACCTTAAGTCAACAGTATTGGGTCCTATCCTTCGTCTGTAAAAATTATAATTTCACATACGATTAAAATATATAACGGTACTATTTGTATGCCAAAATACATCTGCCATACCATATGTTTACAAATAATCCTTGACAGGTTTTTTGTTTGTAGATATACTGATTTTATATTTTTATATGATATATAATGGAAAGCTACGCTGTATAATACTTTACACTGGTCTTACCCGTTTAATTTACATATGAACTTTTCGTACAAAACCTTCCATAGCATGAGGAATAATTGTTATGTTAGCGCTATCTAATAACCAAGATAGCATATGTCCTTATGAAATCCATATATATTCCATAAAAAAGTCAACCGTTTTATTCTAAAACACCTATATGAAAAAGGAGAAGGTCTATGAAGTGGCCAAAGTCTGTTCTTCCGTTGCTTTTAATTACTGGTTTTTTATTTTTAGGCTCAGCCTGTCAGCCGGAACAAACCGCTACTACTGGTGAAACAGCACATGAGACAAAACCCAAAGTGGAAGTAAGCGGCGAACCTCTAAAATTAGGGTATCTAATTTGCAACAGTCGTGAAGAAACTGTGGTACGCTTTGCTCCCGTAGCAGCTCATATCGGCGAAAAACTGGGACGCAAAGTTATTATGTACCCTGTACACACTTATCAGGTAAAAGAAGAGGTAGAGGAAAAGGGTTTTAAATTTATGAAAGTAAACTCTATCGTATACGTGCAGTTACATGAAAAAATAGGCGTTGAATTTATGTGCGGAGAAAAACGCGGTCCATTTGGCAGGTTTACCACAGGTAAAATTGTAGCCAAAAAAGTAGACAAAGAGCTTGGCGGCATTAAAACCATGGCTGACCTTAAAGGCAAAAGATTTGCCTTCGGACCCATGTTTGCTCCGTTCGGCTATTTAGTTCAATATGATTTGATGCTGAAAAATGGTATAAATCCTGAAGAAGATTTAGAATATTATGCCATCCCCTGGGGCGCCTACAAACATGATAAAGCCATATATGGCGTACAAATGGGCGCTTATGATGCAGGTTCCGCTCCAGATCTGGACGTAATCAAGATGTCTGAGGCCGGTCAGATTAAAATGGGTGAAAAATTTAGCGAGGAGGACCGCGAATTCGTAGTGCTTGCCGAAAGCGAACCAGGTCCCTACTGTACATTTGCCGCTACCAAGGATGCCGATAAAGAACTACAGGCACAAATAAAGCAAATCCTGTTAGACCTCAAGCCAAGCGACACTGTTTATATGTCTCCAGAACGTTTGGAAGTAGATGGCATGAGCTGGGATGTCGGCGGTTTTCTGCGTACCGGCGAAGTGCTTAATGTCTGTAAGGCCGGATTGATTGATGGTTATGAAGACGGCAGTGACAGCGATTACGATGGATTAAGAAAAATGATGAAAAATGTAAATATGGACCCGTATGCCGATTTTGATAAAGAATAAGTAGTAGTAGGGGCGGGTTTTAAACCCGCCCCTACAGGGAATTTACATTAATTAATTGATATAGATTAAGCAAAGATTGGGAGAATCCTATGGATGGTAAATGGGATTATTTATGGGAGAGCTGGTTGGATAAAGCTAGTTGGATGGCCGTAATTGTCTGTATGGCTGTTATGGGGGTGATGTTTTATACTCATCACCAGGAAGTAAAAGCCAGCGGTAAGGTCAGCAGCCCCGCTCATGCAGGAGAAGTTCGCAGGCGCAGTAATAAAGTTGAAGCGCTTCTGAAGGAAACGAAAGGTCTGTATAAGCAAAAAAAATATGATGAGACTATAAAAAAGGCAAAACAGATGCTTAGCTTGGATGCTAAGGAACCGTTTGCTTACCTCTATCTGGCCAGAGCTTACAGAGCGCAAGATAATCTTGAGCAGGGTATTGTTAATTATAGTGAAGCTATAAAACTGCATCCTGATTTTGTGGATAGAAAAAGCGAGGATTTCTTGGGCCGTAGCAAAAAGGAATTAAAGCCCTATGTTGATAAGGCTATTATCTACAGCAAAAAAAAGGAATTCCGCAGTAAGCCGGGATATAAAAAAGTATTGAAGCATATTTATTACCTACAACGCAGGATGGCGGGGGGGTGTGAATAACCACTAATTATGAAACACTTTATTAAAAAAACCTTTGAGAGTATACCGGGATTAAACTGGAGTATTATTCTATCAGGTATTGCCTTTGGAGTCTTAGGGGTAATGCTGGTGCAGTGGGGTAATCCAAAGAATACGGGTGTGTGCGTATCCTGTTTTTTGGAGGGAATATCCGGTTCTATCGGTCTGCACTCAAATAACAGGATGATGTATATCCGCCCTGAAATAATAGGCTTTGTATTGGGCGCTTTTCTTCTTGCTTTTGTAACTAAAGATTTTAGGTCAGTAGGCGGTTCATCACCCATGACTCGCTTTTTGCTGGGCTTTTTCACCATAGTTGGTTCCGCCGTATTTATGGGCTGCCCAATAAAGCTGTTGTTTAGACTTTCAGCGGGAGACTTAACCGGTCTTGCAGCCCTATTAGGGCTGGTGGCCGGCGTATGGGTTGGAATACTGTTTATGCGCGAGGGGTTTTATTTGGGCGATGAGGCACCTATGAACAAAATGAATGCCTGGATTATTCCCTTACTAATGGTTTTGTTTCTTATCTTTGTAGTGGTTACACCCTTTTTTATTACTGAGAGTACCAGAGGACCGGGAGCGGTTTATGCACCTTTGTGGATTGCTTTAACAGTAGGTTTAGTATTGGGAGCGCTTACTCAGCGTTCACGGTTTTGTATAGTGGGCAGTCTGCGTAACTATTTATTGGCAAACGATAAAAGCCTGATGGTCGGGATTGTTTTAATGATTGTATTTGCAATTATTACCAGTATCGCTACCGGCCAGTTTCATATGGGAATGAACGATCAGCCCGGTTCTCACTTAAGCCATGAGTGGAGTTTTATGGGAATGTTTCTAACCGGTTTTGCATCAGTTCTCTTGGGCGGCTGTCCTTACCGTCAGCTTATATTAGCCGGTGAGGGGAATGTAGATTCAGGAGTGGCGACTTTAGGGATGATTGTAGCTGCCGGTGTGGTACATAGCTGGTATCTGGCGTCATCTACCGCCGGTCCCACCTTTAACGGCAAAATTGCAGTATTAGTCGGCATAGTATTCTGTTTTGTTTTGTCTTTAACAAATCGCGAATGATCATGCTTTGCGATGATTTAAACGCTAATTCGGGTATTTCGGGTCAGGAACGATTCGGAGCGCCTAATTAAAGTGTTGTTACATATTGATTGATGTAAATTTATTGTAGGGGCGGGTTTGAAACCAGCCCCTACAGTTTAATAAAATCAGCAAGTTTTATTTTTCGGGGTAAGACACGCCGAAACATGAAGTATTATTATTTTTTAGCATAAAATATAAATTATATTGGGGAGAATCTTTGTTATGGCGAAAAAATGCGACAACCATCGCCGCCAACACCGCAGCGTAAACATAACCTTATGGGGATTGTTGCTGCTTGCATTATGTGTTATGTTTTGGCATGTATGGGTTTACGGTCCTCTACATGGTCAAAAAGAACTTTTAGCCCAAAAAGCCTTTCCTTTGGTTATGGTGGATGAAATAACACATCTTTTGCTGGGCAGTCACGGTCTTGCCGGCGAGATTGGGGATGTATGGGTATATTTTATGATCGGTATTTTAATTACCGGTTATATTCGTACCTTTAAGCTGCATATTCGTCTGAGAAAGACTTTAGCCCGACATGGATTTATGAGTATTTTTATAGCATCGATAATCGGCGTATTCAGTCCGCTTTGTTCTTGCGGTATTTTGGCTACTGTAATTGGTTTGTTAAGCGCCGGCTTGCCGCTGGCGCCGGCTATGGCTTTACTTATATCCTCTCCCTTGATGAGTCCTACTGCATTTTTACTTACTATTGGGGATTTGGGCGCCGAATGGGCGGCTATCCGTACGGTTGCGGCTTTTATGATGGGCGTGCTGGCTGGTTCAGTAACTCATCTTTTAAGCCGTTATGGTTTTAAAACAGAGAAGTTGTTTCTTGACAGCAGTGTGGTGGAAGGTGATTTTCACGATCATGATAATGTAGATGAACGCCTGCGGTGTACCTGTAGGGAAAAATACAGTAACCGCCTTGCGCGTCGGGTAAAAAGTAAATTTATAATTTTCTGGGCAAAAACATTAGAGATGACCTGGATGATCGGTAAATACGTATTAGTCGGTATTGCGGTAGGCGCTGTGGCTGAAGAATATATTCCGCCGACTTGGTTAAATGAGCTGTTCGGCCATCAAAGCCGCTACGGCATAATATGGGTGACTCTGGGTTCTATACCGGTATTTTTACATCAAATAAGCGCATCCAGCATTTTGTTCCATATCAAGGAAGTCCTGCCCGGTACCTTAGATAAAGGCTCTGCGCTGGCTTTTCTAATCGGCGGGCCGGTAACTGCAATTCCGGCTATGACTCTGCTTTGGGCGATGTTTAAAAAACGCGTATTTGTTTTATATATGGGAATCAGCATATTGGGTACTATACTGCTTGCTTACAGCTTTAATGCCTTTATCTTTGTTCCTCATACAGATGTAAGTAATCCAGTCTTAAGCGGTGTAGGAACAATCTACGGCGGGGCGTCTTCTGTAATGGAAAAATCGAACCAATATGTACATATAGCGGCAGACCCAAAAGGAAAGCCGATTATAGCCACTTATCATGACTTGGAAGGCGGCAGCGGTATAGTTTTTGATGCCAGTTTAGAGCGTTTTTCCAGTAAATCTATAGATGTAGAAGATAATGCAATTTATATAAAAAATATTGCCAACTGGCTTGAAGAAAACAGTTTTACCGGCGCCGCTAAAAGTATTTTAGTGTATAATTCATATGCAAAGCAAGGTTATAAGACCGAAGAATTCAGGGAATACCTGCAAAAAATACTTAATGATACGGAATATAAAGTAAGCATTACAGACAGGGCAGAAACTCCGCTGTTTACGGCAAAACTGCTTAAGAAATATAACCAGTTATGGTTATTTTCAGGCGAGGCCAAAAGCAGCTCTTTTTCTAAAGATGAGATTGAGAGTATGCTGGATTTCAGGGATAATGGCGGCGGTTTGCTGATTGTATCAGGTCCCAAAACTGATAAAAGCGATTTTACAAGTGATGCAAATCAACTGGCTAATAATTTCGGGATTAATTACAGTGGGACATTAGATACCCCTGAAATAATACATATTTCCATAACCGGTAAATTCTTTAACGTACTGTCTAACAAATTCAAAGGCTACTATAATGTTATCCGCAAGGTGAGGGAATAAGTCACTACCTGTTGATGTTTAGATGTTTCTATAATAGGTTTTAACCATGTCATTCTGAACGAAACGGAGTGGAGTGAAGAATCTACTCGCTATTGCAGGGGGAGATTCTTCGGCCTCCAGCCTCAGAATGACAGGTTTTGATCGGTTTGTAAAAAGTTGGATATTGAGGAGGAAGTGAGAAATGGACAAAGTAACCATTATCATTAATGAATCACCGGGTACAATGAGGGCTTGGAATGGATTGCGCTTAGCGGCTGGAATGGTTGGAGTGGATGTGGAACCGATTGTTTTTTTATTGGATAACGGAGTTTACATTGCCAAGAAAAACCAGGAATTGCCCGTGGGACTAAATGAATTTAATCTCGCCGATAAGGCTTCGGAGTTGATGGAGCTGGGGGTGAAAATTTTTGTTTGCGGCGCTTGCGCCAAATCAAAAGGGATAGGCAAGGAAGATGTTATTTGCGGCGTGGAATTTACCAATATGATACGGTTATGCGCATCTATCAAGGAAAGCAAACACGTGCTGACCTTTTAAAAGGATGGTTTCTAAATATTTGTCATCCTGAACGAAGCAAAGCGCAGTGAAGAATCTGCCTACATATGCGAGTAGATCATTCGCCCTCAGAATGACAGTTGATGGTATCATTTTTATCGAAACGATGTACTAAGCATAATCGCACAAATATCTATAACTTGTGTTGTCGGATTATCAAATCCGACAACAAAGGCTTCGGAGTCAGATTTCTTAATCTGACCCCACTAAAAACATTATAGCTAATTATGCGACTATGCTTAGCAATTGTCATGTTCTTTTGTCCTATTACTTGTAGGTTTATGTTTCGGGGTGTCTCACCCCGAAACGCTTAGCGGTGAGCAATTAAGCGCAGGTGTGTTTCGGCATGGGACATACTGACAACATAAATGAAAGGCTTTTTTTAGTCTGTCATTCTGAGGCCGAAGGCCGAAGAATCTGCTCGCATATGTGTACAGATTCTTCATTCCGCTTCGTTCCATTCAGAATGACAGCGCTCCAACCAAAACAATACAACCCGCCGGCTGCCTACATCGGTTTTTTAGGATAAATATTCGGGATATCAGGGGTTACTTCTAAATCTTCTTCTCTTACATTAGCTCTTTCCAATGTCCACTTTGCCGGTTTTACCCTGATTACGCTTTGAGACTTAATCCCTTTTTTCGCCATTATCTTTTTTAGTTCACACCATCTGTGCCCCGATTTAAGTAATGCTTCCTTATTCATCATAAGCGATTCCATATCGTCTTCAGCAAGTTCATAATTGCCGGTACTTATAAGCGCATCTACTGGACATATTTCAACACACATACCGCAATAAATACACCTTGACATATCGTACACGTACTCATCGATCACTTTATTGCCGTCTTTACCCATTGAGGTAATAATATCCAAAGCGCCGCTTGGGCAAACCCTGATGCAAAGACAGCAGCCTACACATAAATCCTGGTCCATCTTTTTCTCATCACGCACCAAAGCAACCTGCCCCCTAAAACGATCAGGCGCCACCCATTTATGCTCTGGATAACGCATAGTAATCGGTTTGGACAACATATACTTAAAGGTTAAGCTCATTCCCTGCAATATCTCCCAGAAAAACATCTGCTTAACCCGCTTTTTTAAACCTTTTTTTTCTTCTTTATAAGTAACTATTTTATAATCGCCCATTTTATTTATCCGTCTCCCCCAATACTAAGTCAAATCCACCGATTAGTGCAGTAAGATCGGCAATTAACTTACCCTGACATAAATGATTCAACGGCGTAAAGTTTATTGGAGTCGGCACCCTGATAAACAATCGATACGGCTTATTAGTACCCTGGCTTATAATATAATAACCAAATTCACCACGCGGGCCTTCAATTCTGGAGTAAACCTCGCCTTTGGGTACTTCTATGCCCTCCATGGCAATATAACAATAATGTATTAACGACTCCACATTATCAAAAACATCTTCTTTTTTGGGACGGCAAACCCTAGGGTCATCCGACATGATAGCGCCGTCCGGTATTTTATCCAAACACTGCTCTATAATCCTTACGCTCTGCCTAAACTCTTCTCGTCTAACCAAGTACCTGTCATATATGTCGCCAACCTTGCCTACCGGAATATCAAAATCCAATTCAGGATATATTGAATACGGATCGTTCTTTCTAACATCGAATTTGACGCCAGACCCCCGCAGGCTTGGTCCGGTAAGCCCGTAATTTATTGCTTCTTTAGCGGATAAAACCCCAATTCCGCGAGTACGCTCAATCCAGATTCTGTTTTTCTGAAGCAGTACGTCGTAATCTTTAATTTTTTCCGAAAAAATCTTTAAAAACTTACGGCATTCGTCAATAAAACCATCCGGTAAATCAAACTTTACCCCGCCGATACGCATAAAAGCAAAAGTCATCCTGCCGCCGCTTAGTTTCTCCAGCAGATCAAGTATGCCCTCACGTTCCCTAAAACCATACATTATAGGGGTGGTAGCGCCCAAATCAATAGCCGCCGCTCCCAGCCAGACAAGATGCGAAGCCAGCCGCGAAAGTTCCATGGCAATAACCCGGATATATTCAGCCCGCCTAGGCGCTGTGACTCCCAAAAGCTTTTCCACCGCCAAAACATAGCTGTAACTATTGCACATACCGGCCAGATAATCCAAGCGGTTAGTAATCGGTACAAATTGATCGTAGGTTTTGTTTTCCGCCAGCTTTTCAAAACCCCGATGCAAGTATCCAAAACAAGGCAAAGCTTTATGTATATATTCCGAATCCAACCATAAAATGATTCTCAACACACCATGAGTGCTGGGATGCTGCGGCCCAAAATTTAAAACCATCTCACGGCGCTCTAAATTCTCTAGCACCTTAAATCACCCTTTTCCTTTTTACCCGCATAAACAGGGAGTATTAAATAATGATACAATATTAAAAAGTCCGAACAAATTAAAGACAATACTTTCTATGAAAAAGCGCTCCGCATCCACCGCCATTGCTCGAAGGCTGTGTAATTCTTTTTTCTGTCATTCCCGTTTACACAGGAATCCATAACTTGCTTTAAAAGACTGGATTCCTATCTTTGCAGGAATGACAGATTAAGGACATTTCTCAGGTTATAAACAATTACGACACAACCCATCGGCGCTAAGGTTTGATGGAACCGCAACTCTCAAAAAACATAATTTTAAGTTTTTCCCTATACGGGCTTGTTCCACCCTACATTTAAAAACACGTTTTGCATAACATGAGAGAATAAAATTAAGCAGTATAGGAAATTCCATTTTATTCTCTTGTAAGGGAGGGGCTTGCCCACAATGCCGTTAAGTTAAGGAAATAGTCATTCTGAATGAAGCGAAGCGGAATAAAGAATCTACCCCCATATGCGAGTAGATTCTTCGGCTGAAAGCTGAAGAATGACAGACAAAAAAAGCTTTTCGTTATAGTATAAAACTTAACTTAACAGCAGTGGACTTGCCCCATCCCGAATGCTGTTTATGTGTCCATTGGCATAATTGGGCTTAGGACAGAGTTACTAACCCACGCCGCCCCCACAGTAAATTTGAGTCAATTATTTTACATGCAATAAAATTCTACTCTTTTTATGTCAAACTCACGTTATATACAGGCCGACCTAAAGGTCGGCATCTACAGTAGTATGCACCGCAAGATGCGATAAGTTTACTTTTTAGTTTATTGTTTTTTCTTGCATCTTCTTAATGCCATAATCCTGTCCGCAACGCAAATCATAATCTTTTCTTAAGGGATGTCCCTCCCAATCTTCAGGCATATAAAATCTTCGCGGCTCTGGATGTCCCCTAAATTCAATCCCAAACATATCATAGACTTCATTCTCATGAAATCTGGCGCTCATCCAAATAGAAGTTATGGAATTAACCATGAATTTACCATTCACTTCACCTACCGGGACTTTTAACCGCAAATGATGACCGCCTGTAACAGAAAAAAATTGATACACCACCTCAAAGTTGCAATTATGCTCGGCATAACCATCATATCCCCTGCAATCAACCCCTGTCACAAAACAAAGGAAGTCAAAATTTAATTGTTCATCATCACGTAAAAAACGTCCGATATCCAAGAGGATGTCTTTACTTTCCTCTTTTACGGTAACTATAGTTTCACCAAGCGCTTCATTTACCGATAAAATATGCTCACCAAATTTATCGGTTATAATTTGCCCTATTTTAGACTGTATCTTTTGCTTTGACATATTTATCTCCATCCCGAATAATCAGGGATCATAAAGCGTTTTGTAATTCATTCGGTTTATTGTAGCTGTAATTATTAATGAAGTAAGAAGTCTGCTTCCTTGTGCGAGTAGATTCTTCAACCTTCAGCTTCAAAATGACAAAACATTCAATGTTTGACTTGCAATCAAACCAAAAGCGTTAAGACCCAGCAACATTCACCTTTACACTAATTAGGAAAGGGAGGTTTTGCCTGACCGACCTAAAGGTCGGCGGCTACAGCAAGTAGACAAGCCTGTTACCCTGTTATTTCACCGTTTATGGGGCTACGGTCTTGCCTGAGCTATGGTTTCAACTTCATTTGGGCTGTAAATTATGTGCGTTTTCCTAGGTTCTTCAGCTTTTATTGCCCGCTTCCTAAGTACGCGGTCCTGCATAATCTTATCTTGCAATTTCATAAGTCCGTATAAAAGCGCTTCAGGACGCGGCGGACAGCCGGGAACATAAACATCAACAGGCAATATCTTGTCTACTCCCTGCAAGACGGCATAAGTATCAAAGACCCCTCCCGACATATAGCAGCTTCCCATAGCTATAACATAGCGAGGTTCAGGCATCTGATGATAAAGCCTATAGACAGCTCCACTCATTTTATTGGTAACAGTGCCGGAGATTATTATCAGATCGGACTGCCTTGGCGAGGGACGAAACACCTCAGCTCCAAAACGTGCAATATCATACCGCGGCGCGGCGGCTGAGATCTGCTCTATTGCGCAACATGCAAGCCCGAAAGTAAGCGGCCAAAGGGATGATTTTCTACCCCAATTTATTATCAAATCCAAATTATTGGTAATTATATTATCCGATAATTGATTATTCAGCAATCCCATAATTATACCTCATTTAATATCTTGCCTTATGCACAATAGCTGTATCACAATTAAGAAACTACTATTCATCTGTCATTCCTGCGAAAGCAGGAATCCAGTATTTTAATAGTATAACGTGAGTTCGACATAAAAGTTATTGAATTAAACTGTAGGGGCGGCGGCTTGTCCCCGCCCGTAATTTGGGAGTAGGACAAGCCGCACCAGCGGGAGGGGGCAAGCCCCTCCCCTACAGTAAATTTACGTCAATTGTTTGACATATATTTTCTTATTTCGAACTCACATTAGTACAATAATCCCCATTTTTTAGTTGGAATGACAGAAAAAAACAAGCTCTGCCTAACATAAATTAATCAGTAAAACGCTGTTTAAATTTTATGCTTGATTATTGGAATTATTTTTTTGATTTAAATGAATTTTCTTTTTATCGTTTATTTACAATGAGCTATTTTTTTTGTTATTATATAACAACATTTTGTTATAGTCAACACAAAAATCATTCTTTAATGTGGGGGGCAAAAACAGTTCTTCTTACAGATTAAAAAAATGCCCAATATAAGCTGTATAATTATTTAAGGATTACATGAGGCGGGTATTATATAAAGTATCGGAAATCATTTTGATTTACTACAATTACAGTTTATAATAAAAAATGGCTACTAGAGTTAACTCCGAAAAAGATTACATTCTGTCATTCTGAGGCCGGAAGCCGAAGAATCTGCTCCCGTTATGCGAGCGGATTCTTCACTCCACTTCGTTTCGTTTAAGAATGACAGCTAATAAAATTAAACAACTTTGGTTTCGCAAGAGAACTTAATAGCCATTTAATGAAAATATTTTTAAAACCAAACCAACGAGGTTGATATGAAGGTAGTTACAGTACAGCAAATGCGCAACATTGACGAGTGTGCAATTTATGATATTGGAATTCCCGGTATTATTTTAATGGAAAATGCCGGCCTGCAAACAACGTTGGCCATGGAGTCACATTTTGGCTTACTTACAGGTAAAAAAATAAGCATAGTTTGCGGTAAGGGTAATAATGGCGGCGACGGTATGGTAATAGCGCGTCATTTACATAATCGCAGGGCTAAGGTTTGTGTTGTTTTATTGGCTGACAAGGAAGATATCCGGAATGATGCCAGGCTTAATCTTGAGCTTGCTTTAGCTATGAATATAGATGTTGTTGAGGTGACTTCAGAGGATGAGATTTTCCGGCTTAAAAATTGTTTAGGTTCTGCTGAAATAATAGTAGACGCTATTTTTGGCACAGGGCTGCATTCTGTTCCGCGTTATTTTTATCAGCAAGTAATTGATGAGATTAATCTAACCCAAAGACCGGTGGCGGCGGTTGATATTCCCAGCGGTTTAAACGGTACTACCGGCGAGGTGCTGGGCTGCTGTGTACACGCGGCGCTAACGGTAACTTTTGGTCTGCCTAAGGTGGGGCTGGTGTTTGGGGGGAATCGGAAATATGCAGGTATACTTAAGGTGGTAGATATAGGTATCCCCTTACAAGTAATCGATAGAAGCCTTATCAAACTTAATTTGTTGGAAAAGAGCGATTTGACTTCTTTAATAAAAAAAAGGGAAAAAGATACTCATAAAGGCGATTATGGACATGTTTTGGTAATAGCCGGCTCAAAGGGTAAAAGCGGCGCCGCCATACTTTCTGCAACCGCCGCCCTAAAAATTGGAGCAGGACTGGTAACTTTAGCCGTACCCTAGAGCGTACACCAAATAATTGAGATGAAAACCACTGAGATTATGAGCCTGCCGCTGCCGGAAACAGAAGAACACACCATTTCGCGCCAAGCGGAGAAAACAATCTTACGCATAGCGGAAAAAATGGATATCGTGGTTATCGGCCCCGGCCTTACTACGCATAACGAGACGGCTCAATTGGTAAAAAATCTTATTGCAAATCTTTCTGTTCCAATAGTTGCGGATGCAGATGCAATTAATGCCATAGAATTATCCTATATAAAATTTACCCGCTCTCCATTAATTATTACCCCGCATCCGGGTGAAATGGCTAGACTGCTGGATATTTCTACTAATGAGATACAAGCTAACCGCCTGGAAGCCGTGCAAAAAACCGCCGAGACCTGTAATACATATATAGTATTAAAAGGCGACCGCACATTAATAGGCGATCCGCAGGGAAATGTATTTATTAACCCTACGGGTAATCCCGGAATGGCTACCGCAGGAACTGGCGATGTGTTAACCGGTATGATTGCCGGACTGCTGGCTCAGGGCTTAAATCCTGTACAGGCTTGCAATTTGGGAGTATATCTGCATGGTGTGGCGGGTGATATAGCGGCCGGTGACAAGGGAGAGATGTGTCTTATGGCTGGTGATTTGTTAAATAATATACCCTGCGCGCTGTCTAAGCTTGTAAATTAATATATCGGCTTACGCTTATGCTCTGTCTAGTAATGGCAAATATAGAGAATTAACCGCTCTGATAAGTTGATTTTTTGCTTGGCAGCGGCGACAAGACATGCTATACTTAATATTGTTTATTAGCTGATTTATAGGTAGCTCTTGTCATGGATTCGGGGATAGATAGGACGCTCTTTAAGCCTCTATGTGCTGAACTAGACCTGTTGCGAATAAATCCTTATTATGTTTTATTTATAAAGTATAGCTTACAATTGATGTAAATCTCCTGTAAGGGGAGGGGCTTGTCCCCCAATGCCATTAAGTTAAGGAAATTGTCATTCTGAACGAAACGGAGTGAAGAATCTACCCCCGTATGCGGGCAGATTCTTCGGCCTTCGGCCTTCGGCCTCAGAATGACAGGCTAAAAAAAGCTTTTCATTATAGTATAAAGCTTAACTTACTGGCAGTGAGGGGCATGTCCATCCCCTTACAGCTTAGGAACTGTTGCAAAATAAGTAAATTTTGCATTGAACTCACGTTAATTAAGTCGTGGGGATATATTTTGGTTTAATATCTTGTTATTACGGGATTATATAGTGTAATGATCGGCAAAAAAATATGGGCGGTAGGCGGAGGAAAAGGGGGAGTAGGCAAAAGCATTATTACTACTAACTTGGCTATTGCCTTGGCTCGTGCAGGTAAGAGGGTGGTATTGGTGGATGCCGATTTAGGCGGCTCTAATCTGCATATCATGTTTGGCCTGCGCTCTACTCAGTATACCTTGAATGACTTTCTGCATCTGCATATGCCTATGCAGGATATTTTGCAGGATGTTAATATAGAG
>JAJRXT010000071.1 GCA_024276125.1 bacterium | reverse complement strand
TAAATATATTATGGATATACCAAAATTGACTGACCGGGCTTTAATGCTCTGTAATAAAAAAGGGCTTGCGGGGGAAATATTTATTCAAAAAGCCTGTTCTACCACCCTTGAGGTAAAAGACAAACAATTGCAAACCTTTAACCTGGCGGATGAATGCGGCATCGGCCTGCGGGTTATTGTTGATAATAAACAGGGTTTTGCTTATAGCAGCCAACTTGACTACGCTAATATAGAAAATTTAATCAAACAAGCAAAAAATAACGCCCAATGTACTAAAGGCGATCAATACAATTTGTTAGCCGCACACTCAACAGCTTACCCGGATATAAACTGTTTTGATGAGAATTTGAGCGCTGTTTCAGTAGCAGATAAAATAAAGCGGGCAATAGCGGTGGAGACCGCCGCCTATGATTATGATAAGCGCATAAAAAGAATACGCCAAGTTTTATATAAAGATATAGCATACGATATATTCATTGCTAATACAAATGGTGTAAATACCGGTTATAAAGCTACTCAATGCGCTATAAATACTATGGTAATAGCCCAAGATAAAACAGAATCTCAAATGGGCTGGGAGCTCGATCATGCCCATAATTACAACCAGCTTATCACACCGGAGCAAATGGGTGAAAATGCGGCCAAACGCGCAGTCTCCATGCTGGGCGCCAGACAAATCGCAACTTGCGCCTCGTCCATAATATTTGATCCAGAGGTAACCTGTGATTTTTTGGGTATGATATCATCGGCTTTTTCCGCCGATACAGTGCAAAAGGGTAAATCATTATTTGGTAATTTATTGGGGAAACAAGTTAGCGCATCTAATTTCAGCCTGATAGACGACGGATTATGCAGACAAGGTATGGGCGCCGCTCCGGTAGACGGCGAAGGAGCGCCCATGCAAAAAACGGTATTGATTGACCAAGGCAGGTTAACAGGCTTTCTGCATAATACATATACGGCGCAAAAAGCGGGGACAACCTCCACCGGCAATGCAATAAGGGAAGACTACAAGCAAACCCCGTCTGTAGGGACAAGCAATCTGTATATAAAACCGGGGAATATAGGCGCAAAAGAATTATTAGCGCAGACTGATGAAGGATTATATATAACCCAAGCTATGGGTACGCATACCATAAATCCGGTATCAGGCGATTATTCAGTGGGCGCCTGCGGATACTGGATTAAGCGGGGAAAGTCGGCATATCCTGTGCGCGGGGTGGTTATATCGGGTAATATGCTGGATTTATTCGCTAAAATTGACCTTATTGCAGATGATCTGAAATTTGTGGGAGCTATCGGCTCTCCTACGGTTAGAATTCGTGATATAACAATAAGCGGAGCTTAAATTAGACATAATTTATTTATAAAGACAAAACCTTGAGGAACCCTTTTTGAAAAAAGTGTTCCTCAAACTCCTCCCAAAAACTTTCAATCTAAAGGAATTTGGTTAGCGGCACAATAATGACAGTTAAAAATATTACTGCAAGATAATATGTGCCGCCAACCAAATTCCTTAAATTAAAGTTCTTAGGAAGGGGGTTTGGGGGATAACCCTTCTTTTAAGAAGGGTTTCCTCCAAGGTTTTATCTTTTTATAAATACATCAAATTAATATCGAGTTAATTATGAAGGGTGAAAAACTTATCTGTAATAACCGCAAGGCGGCTCATGAATATTTTATTGAAGATAAATATGAAGCCGGTATTGTACTGGTAGGCAGCGAGGTAAAGTCATTGCGGGCAGGACGCGCCAATCTTAAAGACAGTTATGCGGCAATTAAAGGGGGCGAAGTCTACCTGTATAATTGCCATATAAGCCCCTATGAGCAGGCGAATCGATTAAACCATGAGCCATTGCGTATAAGAAAACTCCTGCTACACAAAATACAGATTAAAAAATTGCTGGGTAAAACTACCGAACGCGGTTACTCTATAGTACCTTTGCGCATGTATTTTAAGTCGGGGCGCGCTAAAGTCCAACTGGCGCTGGCTAAGGGTAAAAAGCTGTACGATAAGCGGCACAGTATTAAAGAGCGCGAGGTGCAAAGAGAAATGCAGCGGGCAATAAAAGACCGTGATTACCTGCAATAGGACTGGCTACCAAATTTGACCTGAATAATTCGGGAGTTAATCGATGTTTCGGCTTCTCCCGAAGCCGAAACCACTGCTATGTGCGTTTTTATTGATAGATTCGGTTTTCAGGGAAAGCCGAATCTATCAATACTGGTTTTGGCATGAAACATACCAAACATCGGCTCAAAATTACAGCGCCCACAACGGGTAATTATTCTATGAAGCGGTATTTTTACCTGATCCATGTACCGCTTAATCAGCCCTATGTTTTCAAGTAGTAAAAAATAAACTGTAGGGGTTTTATAAACCCTCTGATTATCTATCCTCACCCAAAAACCTCATAAATCCATTCAAATAAAATCTATGCCCGCATTAAGTTTTGCAGGACAGATGTGTACATCTTAGTCACTGTATTGCATCTTAAGTGAATATGGCATGCTAGTTGCTCTTATATTACCGTAAGATACAAAAATAATAATGGCTACTAGAGTTAACTCCGAAAATAATTACATTCTGTCATTATTAAGGCCGGAGGCCGAAGAATCTGTTAGCATACGCGGGCAGATTCTTCACTCCACTTCGTTTCGTTGGCAATGACAGCTAATAAAATTAAACTGCTTTGGTTTCGCAAGAGAACTCTAGTAGCCATTAAAAAAATTATTCGGGCTAAATAAAATTTCCAGTCATATCTTCAGGGAATTACAAGTGCAAATGACATATACCAAACATAAAAAATCCTCAATCCCAAAAGCATTATTTATTTTATTATGCTGCGCTGCGCTTATATATACGGCGATTAATTATTCCCCTTTACTTAAAGTCAAAACCGATACGATAGCTAATAATATAGTCCAAAGCCAGCAAAAATTAATCTCAACCGAATATAACCTATTAAATAAAATTTATGATTATCAACAACAAAACGGCATTTTAAACCGGCAGGTTTGGATTACCAAGCATTGGCTCATATGGGGGGGCGGGGGCGGTCTGCTCCTGCCGATCTTTATTTTTTTTCTGGTATATCTCATCTGCTTTAGAAGATTGATATTTTTACCCTGCTCACAACGGTACTCTGGGTCGTCCCTGACCCGGAGTCTTACAAAAAATCGGGATCAGGGACGAACCCGACTACCAATTCTAAATCACAAAAAAAATGAAAAAATCAATTTAATCAAGCGCAAGGTACTTAAGGTACACTGGCGCAGTAATTTTTTAAATTTAGAAAAAAGCCTTATTAATATTGTGCTGTTTGGATTATGTTCATTTGCTTTGCATCTGGTTGTTTCCAGCTTTTTTACTGTTTCGGCAGGCTTGCAGCAGGCCGGGGTTATTTCATTTTTACTTATTTCTTATACGATTCTTTTTTTCAATCTAGTATTAAAATACTGCAATTTACGTCAAGCCGCCCAAATACTTGATGAAAAATTGGGGCTAAAGCAAGCTGTTATCACGGCCATAGAATATAATTATAACCGTAATTCCCGTTTGTTCAGTTATTTAGTAGATAATACTTCAAGTATTTTACAAAGCAGAAAAATAGCCGATTTATTTCCATACCGAATTCCCAAATTAAAAAAATCAGCTTTTTTTTCGCAATTGTGAGTTGTTATCTTGGGTATATTAACCTTTACCGTAGGGTATCCAAAGATAGTATCAGGATTTAACAGAATTAATCAATATACAAATCCGATTGCATCAGAAGAAAAAATAAAAGAAAACCTAAAAGAACAATCAGAAGAAATAAGGAAATTAAATGAAATATTAAAAAATGAATTCGCATATTCCGATATGTCGGATATTAGTCAGGAGCTTGAGGATATATCCCAAGAACTCTTAGCTTACGGAAAGTCGGCAGGTAATTCGCAAGCAAACGTAGGCATTAATTCAGCCAACACTCAATATGTTGACGGTCAAATGGGAGCATCCGCTGTCCCGCCTTCTATAATCAGTGAGATATCAATAGCAGAAAACGCCCCGGAATCATTAACCGATAATGTGGTTAATGAGGCTGAAATGAAACGACTTATGGCATCTTTTAGCTCTCCCTCTCCGGCATATCAAAATGAGCCGGCTGCCGCCCAAAACGGTTTATCAGATGTAAATGAAGAAGAAATAAACCGGCAGCTTGCAGACAGCCTTAATAAAATAAAACAAATATCAGCCAAATTAATCGCCAAAGATTATACCGATAAGGTGGATGATAATTATAAGCGCATGATTGCAACCAATTATACCGCTAGCTCATCTAGTGCAAATGATAAAAAAATAGGCGCAAATAATAAGCTTAGAACAAGTATAAACGGCTTATTAAAAATATCTAAAAAAATGCAGAAAGCAAAACTGCCCAAACAATATCAAGGCATAAAACAAAAAATACTAGCCAGAGCAGAGCAAATTGAACAACTGGCGAAAAAATTAGCGCAATTAGAAAAAAGCAAACAGCCGAATGATAAACCTAGCAATAAGAAAGAAAATAATAATAAAAAAGCCGAACAAGAAAAACAGGATAATAAGTCAAAATCTCAAATACAGACGGTATCTAATGAAATATATAAAGCAGTCAGGGAGTTGTACGGATTGGATGCAATGCTTAAGCAGGGCAGGGGCAGGCAATTGGCGCGCTCCAGCGGGGAATCTGGTTCGGCTGGTAATGCTGAAATTATAAGCGGCAATAAGAGCCGGCCAAATTCCCCCGATAAAGAAGAAAAACCAAAAATCAGAATCGGCGGAGAATCGAATCCGCATTACCATAAAATGGTAACCAATATTTCTCTAACCAATACAAATACAAATGATTCTTATGACAGCAATCAAGATAGGGCCGCCATTATTGCCAATGGCTATAATAAAGGCGCAAGCCCTATGCCGGATAAGGTTAAACTGGGTTCAGGCAATCGCGATGTACCGGTAGGCGGCAGGCAGCAAAAGGGATCATTTAAGCAGAATATAACAGGGGAACAACCCCAAAATATAACAAGCCCCAAAAATAGCGGGCAGTCCAGAAAACCAAGTATAAATCAAGCCAATATCCCTAAATCTGAACAAGTAAATTATGATTTGGCGCAAAATAATAATACCGCTAAAAATGCAAATGGGTCAGGAACAGGCAGAGAGGGTAGGGCGGACCAAAATTTTAATAACAAAATCAATTCATATACCGCTAATAAAAAGAATGCGGGCAACATGCAAAACCCAAATGATTTATACCGCAACCTAGCCGATCAGCTCGATATCGCTTCCAGATATTTAAGGCAGATAAATAACAGCGGCGCTAATAATACCGGCAATAATGATAATCGCAAAAACCAGCTTGAAAAAAAACTGGAATCCGAATCCGCATTATTTAAATATCTGGGTAATAAATTGGGACAGGGTTCAGCTAAACTTTACAGGCAAAATCGGGATAGGGCGGATAATAATTACAATGAGCAAATTGGTACTGATAATAATAATGGCAAATCTTCACTTGATTATTTATCTGATAGACAAAACCAGTTAAATGATCCATCGGGGGATTATCCGCAGGACCGGTATATGGCTGATTTGGGCTTAAGATTGGGAGAGATATCTCAGAATTTACTTGAGCTGTCACACATAACAAATAACTTTAAGTATCTTGATGTATCTAGCAGGCAATACGCTAAAAACAATCAAGACAAGAACAAATTATTAACTGAGACAAAAAAACAGTTACAAGATTTATCAGCTAAATTAAACCAAACGGGCAATAATACAAATACCGGCAACAAAATGCAAAATAATAACAAATCGGCTTTAAATAACCCAAGCTCAAATGATAATCCAAATTATATTTCTCCTGAAGTACCGGCTTGGCCGATATCTGATTATGATTTGGGCAATCTGGCGGCAAATAATATACCTCAGGGTAATCATAATCAAAATCAAAATAATGAAACCGGCGATAATTATACCGGCTCACATAATATGGCGCTCGGGCTTGATGCCAATAAACTTTCGGCTATGGATAAAAATGAGTATCGGGATAGCAGCCAAAATAACCAGACAGGCAATAATTATAATCAAAAAAAATCAAACTATGATTACAATACAAATCAATTAAATAGTAAAAATGTGAATTATAAAAAGGCAAATGGGCAAAATTTAGGTAATCAATTAGAATTACTAGCCAAAAGTTTGGCTGAACTGGCAGACAAAAAACAAAAAAGTAACGCCGCTAAAGAAAAAAAAGAATATGGAAAACAAATAGATAAAAATAATATCCAATTCAGCGGCACAGAAAAAACTCAGCTTAATTATTTTAAAAAGCAGTTAAAAGATATTTCCAAAAAGCTAAACAAAAAAAACCGGCAAGCCGGACAAAATCAACCACAAGACAAAAGATTGACCAAAGACAGGGAAAAACTAATAGGAGAACTCGCTAAAGTCTCCGCAAATTTAAATAAAGTGGAAAATGAAAAAGCCGAAAAAAACAAGACACAGCAAAGAATGCAGGCTTCACTTAGCAAACCCTCATCTCAATTAGCCGCAAATCAGGCTGAAAATGAAAACAGGAACAAAAATCAGGCAAATCAAGATTTAGCGGCAAATAAGGACAATAATCAGGATAAATACAACCTGTTAAATGAAAGCGCAGCTAAGCTAAAACAAATAGCCGACAAACTAAAAGATGATGAATTAGCCCTTATTACCGCAAGCACAGGTATGCAAACTAAAAAAACAGATTCCCGCAAAAACAGTAATAACCCCAAAAAGAACTTACAATACAGCCAAATGACAAAAAAAGAGCAGCAAAATAAAGAGAATGTTTACCCTGCGCCTAAATCAACAGATAAATACAATCAAAGTCAAAGCTTAATGCAAAAAAGAACGCTCACAAATAAAAAATACAAAAAAGAGCGCAGGGAGGATAACCCCAGCGATTGGGCTGACCAATTAAAACGACTTGCCGATAAGCTGAAAGAATTAACTTTAGACAAAAATGAACGCCGTATTTTAGCTAAAAGAAAACAACAGAAACAGGACAAAACAAACTCAAAACCGGATAATGACCAATTGCAAAATGATAAGTCAAATAACCGCAATAATAACGATCATAATGATATTAATATTAACCCCAATGAAGAAATAAGGGATATTGCCGAATTAACACAAGAGCTTAATAAATTAGACAGGGCAATAAAGGATAAGGCGCTGCAAAAAAATAACAATAAAAAACTTACCCAAAGTTTAGAAGATGATATTAAGCAAATTAAAAAGATAAAAAAACGCTTAAAATCCAATCCGGTTAATTCTAAACTGGATAAAGACTTAAAGCAATTAATCCATCAATTATCTATGCTCAAATCCTCCGTTTCCTCTAATTCCTCAAAACTGAAGGGAGGGGCTTTCCCCACCTCATTACCAAAAGCAACACCCTCCCTTCAGAAACCCCCAAAAAGCTCTGCTAAGCTTAACAACAAGAGCAATAAAGAGAGTAGAAACAACGAGGATCAGTATAAAAATAAGGATAAAGATAAAAAAAAGGAAACAACAAACAGGGAAAAACAAAATAGTGCATTAGGGCAGAATCTAGGTTCAAATTCCCAAAAACAAAGCGCTTTGATTAAATTGGATGATATTATAAACCAATTAGGTTTAGCTAAAAAAGATTATTTAAAGGCATTATCTGATAAACAACTAAGCAGATCAACTAAAAACGGGCAGCTTGACCAAAAAGGGCAGGGCGCAAAAAGCCAAAGAAAACCCAAAAGCGATACCATAAAAAGTCCATATCCAATGCAAGAGGATTTGACCCGGCAGGAAATATTTGAACGCATAATTCTCAGATTAAAGACAACCAGGCAGAAAATCTCTCAATTACCCAGTCCGCCGTCATATTCCCCTATTAGTAAACCACATGATAAACTAAGGCACAAAGTAAGGAAAATCACTCAACCAAAAAATTTACCCGAATTAAGACAGCTTACTAAATACGAGATAAATAGACCTATCATACGAAAAAGTCCCCCTCGTAAAAAAAGTGAGCTGCCCAAAAACACGCTTATTTCTTTTCAGGATAAAAAAAAGAAAACGCCGTATGCCCAAGTATCATCACGCGCCAAAATTACGCATAAGGACTCATCGCTTAGCCGGGTCAAACCAAGTATTGTCTTACCCGCTAAGGGTGAACTGGCCTTATCAGCAGAACAAGCGCCGGATAATTCCGTCCGCCGCCAACATATTCCAAATGCTTACCTTGAAATATTCCACAAAATATACGAGCGCTGAATTAAAAGGATAAAACCTTTAGGAACCCTTCTTTTAAGAAGGGTTTGCCCCAAGGTTTGCTCCTTTAATGATGGCAGCTTGCACAATCGTCGTGACCTACGTGGCAGGAGAGGCAATTGTATTGTTCTTTTCGGTTAATATCAATGTGTGCGGATATTGCTTGAACATCTTTGTTAAGATGGCATTGCCTGCAAATTTTATTAGATGGCCTCTGCTTAGAGTTTTCCATTAATTCATTGATATTTATTAATGCAGCTCCACATTTTGGACAGACTTTATCTGCTTTACTAAACCGAAGTTTATCTTTTGGGCAATAAAATGAATTTGTAATCTGCATTGTATCTAATTTTATTGTTCCATTGGAATTATGACAGGGAAAACAGAAGGAATCCTCTTTTATGCGTCGGTTGAGTTTGTCCTTATGTTCTTCTTTGCCTTTGTCCAAAGATTTTTTCTTCATTAAATTTTCGGCTTTGCTATGACAATCGCCGCAATTTTTAAAGCCGATCATTTCGTGCATTCGCCTCATTGCCGGATTTTTACTATGGCACCGGCATTCATAAGCTAAAACTTCAATAGAGGCAAAAATTGATACAGCGATTATCAGTAAGACATTAAGGGCTATATATTTTTTCATGTAAAAGTATCTCCTGTTGAGTTAGCTTGCCGAACAGATTATATCCTGTCATTTGTAGATGCGGGTTTTTAAACCCGCTCCATGACCGAGCTTTTTGGTCGGCCTCTACAATAGTCCGCACCAAAAGTGCGTTATGTTCAGCATAAAACAAGCATAAAAAATAGAACCCATCCTGTCAAGTTGGATTTGTACTTTGTACGGGGACATTGCCGCAATATCCGATAAGATATCTTATGTAAACTTAGGGGCTGGCTGGTTCTCTGTTTGCAGGCTGGGGGTCGGGTTATGGTGCGCTGTTATACGGGTTAATTTGCTTGTATTTTGCAAGCCTCAATGTTAGTATTTCTACATTATAAGTAAACTTAATTCAGCATAATGAGGCAAAAACATGAAAGCAATCAGCGTAATAGGCGCCGGCAGTTGGGGCACCGCCTTAGCCGATCTATTGGCTAAAAATGGATATATTACCAAACTTTGGGTACATAATAAAAATTTAGCCGATACAATAAATAAAAAACGCGAAAATACAACCTATCTACCCGATATAAAGCTGTCTGATAATATACAGGTAAGTGCCAGCTTAGAGGATGCCATATCAGGTGTAAAGACCGTGGTCATGTCCGTACCATCTGCCTATTTGCGTTCAATCAGCAAGCAAATAAAGCCGTTTATTAATAAAAACACGCTCTTAATAAGCGCTACTAAAGGTATAGAAAACGGCGCCCTGTTAAGAATGAGCGAGCTTTTAGCAAGTGAATTACCGGCTAAAATAGGCGTACTATCCGGCCCCAGCTTTGCTAGAGAGGTAGCTATGAATTATCCAACCGCCGTAACAGCCGCCAGTAATGATAAGATAATAGCCAAAAGGATTCAGCATATTTTTAATACGGCATATTTCAGGGTATATACCAATAACGATGTTATCGGCGCCGAACTTGGGGGGGCGCTTAAAAATATCATGGCTATAGCTACCGGAGTGGCCGATGGTTTGGGCTTTGGTTTAAATACGCGCGCTGCCCTAATAAATCGCGGTCTTATCGAGATAACCAGATTGGGCGCCGCTATGGGCGCAAAGCCGATTACCTTTTTGGGGCTGGCCGGTATGGGCGATCTTGTGCTTACCTGTACCGGTGATCTCAGCCGTAACCGACAGGTCGGCTTAAAAATCGGCCAAGGTATGAAGCTTGCCGATATTTTATCGGATATGAAAATGGTGGCAGAAGGCGTTGAAAACACCAAATCCGCCCTAGCGCTTGCTCATAAATACAAAGTTGAGGCGCCCATCATAGAACAGGTGTATGCCTTGTTGTTTGAGGATAAATCCCCGCGCGATGCCGTGGGAGAACTCTTAACGCGCCGCATAAAAGGCGAATTTATAAATATAATATAACCCGAGTTCGATATTATTGGTTTGAACTTAGCATGAAAGGCAAAACCTTGGGGGAAACCCTTCTTGAAAGAAGGGTTCCTCACGGTTTTGCTCTTTATAAATAAGTTAAACCAATAATATCGAACTTAAGGTTAATATAGACTATTGCGGAATTGGAAATAACATGAATCCAGACGATCTTAAAGCGCTGCTAACAAATTTAAAGAACGATAAACTCTCCGTAGACGATGCTATGAAGCATCTAAAAAAACTGCCTTATGAGAATCTGGGCTTTGCCAGAGTCGATCATCATCGCCATATACGCCAAGGCTTTCCTGAGGTAATCTTCTGTCAGGGTAAGTCCGTAGAACAAATCAAGCAGATTATAGAGCGTATACTGGCCTGCAATTGCAATATACTGGCTACCAGAGCAGGCGCACAAATTTATGAAGCTGTGTATGAATTAAATGATCAGGCTGTATATAATGAACAGGCCGCTACTATCACCATAGAGGTAAACCCGCAAAAAAAGACCAAAGGCCATATCCTTATAATAAGCGCCGGAACATCAGATATACCGGTAGCCGAAGAGGCGCAGGTTACAGCCGAAATACTGGGCAGCCGCACTAAGCGTTTATATGATGTGGGAGTTGCCGGCATTCACCGGTTATTGACGCAGGAGACTAAGCTTATTGAAGCCAGAGTAATAATAGTTACGGCAGGTATGGAAGGGGCGCTGGCCAGCGTAGTCGGCGGCCTGGTGGATAAACCCATAATCGCCGTACCTACCAGTATTGGCTACGGCGCCAGCTTAAACGGACTGGCCGCTTTATTTACCATGCTAAACAGTTGCGCCGCCGGAATCGGCGTAGTGAATATAGACAATGGTTTCGGCGCCGCTTGTCTTGCTCACCGTATAAATATACTGGGCGAAAAATAACAACAAGATGTATTTATTCAATTGTTAATCATAATTTTAAATGGCTATTGAGTTCTCTTGCGAAAATGATTATATTCTGTCATTCTGAGGCCGGAGGCCGAAGAATCTCTCAGTCTACGAGGGTAGATTCTTCACTTTGTTTCGTTTAAGAATGACAGCTAATAAAATTAAACAGCTTTGGTTTCGCAAGAGAACTCTAGTAGCCATTTAATTTTATTATATGGTGCAATCACAGAGAAAACAAATCTTATTATCTATTTTGGGAAGCATTATTTCTTGTTTTTTTTCTGATGTTTCGGCATTTCCGAAATTTTTCATCCCAAAACCCCCGGTGGTATGAGCAAAATATTGACTCTTTTAATTGTGCGGCTAACATTTCTTTTTGATAGTGGGCGTTGAACAAACAGCAGGCAGCATCATTGCAGAATCCCTCTCCCAAAAAGCGGTAAGCTATAGCTTGGAAAATATATCCCTTTATGATTTGCGTCAATCTGGGGTCATGACAGCCTAAGAATTGCCCTTTAAAGCGCGTGTTTATTTCTTCTTCCGACAATTTTTGTCCCATACTGAGGTATAAGCGTTCCAATAGATAATATTCCGCAGGACGCGCCGGCGCTTCTACCAAGCCGGAGGATGAAACAATGGATACCGCACCGGCGATTATAGTGCGGGCATGCAGGCGATCATCTTTTTGCGACGGAGTGATTAATAAACGCGGGGTTAAAAATAGGTGTAGATTATTTAGTGAGCTTTCCTTATGCTGTATTTGGATTTGTAATAAGCTAAGCAGCTCCCAACCATTATATATTACTTTTGATGAGATATTATCAGGGGATTCGGCGGCTTTTTTTTCATAAAAAATACGGTTTTCTTCAGAAGAGTCAATCCCTCGTTCTGCGCTAAGTTCGCTGTTCCAAGCGCCGGCTATAGATTCTACCAATTTAGTTGAATAAAAGTAATCAATAAAACCGGGACGAATGATTAGCTTTATAAAAGGACAGTATTTACTAATATCAGTTTTTATTTGACTTAAGTCCAGCTCGTTTTTTGGTATTTCATTATATAGATAAATTGTATACGGCATAATAAGATAATTGCTTTCATTGTTTTGTTTTATACTGTCACCCTATTACTTTATCTAATTGGCTTATAATACTCATCATCGCATAGATTATAGTATAATTTATTCTGCCTTAATATATCCACCCTGCAAATATACGCATAATCACAAAAGCCGCACGGCAGATTTTTCTCATCAGTCAATGGCAGATTAAAACGCCCTTTGTTTATCAGCTTATGGATATAAATTAAATTTGATTTAACTCGGTTAAGTTGTTGTTCAAATTCCTCATTTGATAAAAAACCATAAGTCTGCTGACGGGAGCATAATATTTTATCTCCCCCGCCCTGCCCTATTCCCGTTGATGAGATGGTTTGTACTAATTTATTTTTACTACTGACTTTTATATTCTCTATTCCTAAATAGCCGGTTTTCTTTATTAGTTGGCTTGATTTTACCTGATAATATCCGCCGGCACAAATTTTATGCCCTTTATGCTTTAAAAAATCATAAAGCGCCAGCATGTATACCGGCAGTTGAAAGCTTACACCCTGTTTTATAAGTACATTACTGGGAACATTGCCAAATTTGTAATCATAAATTACAGCCGCTCCGCCGTCGTCTGAAATATCCACCCTATCTATACGCCCTTCTATATTTATCTCATTTAACCTAAAAGCGGGCAAAGCTCCGCGGCGTCCGAAACTAAGCTCAGTATAGGCTGGCCGCAATTTGTCTGGACAATTTGCTTCATAGTCCAAAAAGCTTTGCAATAAACCGGATTCGGCTGTCCAGCTTTGTTTTTCATTCTCCCAAAACAAATTATCATAATCACTGTTATCTTCTTTTAATACTGTGCTTGCAATCTCCAGCATATCCTTGCGGGCTTGCTCCAGATTTTCCGGGATTATTTTTGTATTATGGTATTCTGTAATACGCTTTTTATAAAAAAGCTCCAAAATCCTATGCAGCAGGTACCCCCTATCCTGTGGTTTAAATGCCTCGATAAGCTCATCCGCCGGTTTTAGCCCTAAAATAGTTTTAAAAAAATAACTTATCGGGCACAGACTGTATTTTTCAATTCCGGTTACTGCATAATAGGCTTCAGGGTTTAATTGCTGTATACGCTCTAAATTATGCGGCAGCGTAATTATTCCGTCATAAGCGCAAAAATCATTCTCAGACTGCCTTATGATATCTAAATATAAAATATGCAGGCTTTTTTTATACGCTGTTCTATCCGCTTTTTTTAAGGCTTTTAATAAATTTATCGCAAGCTTATTATTTTGCCAAGAAGTAACTATTCTGCACAATAATTCATTTTTAGTATAACATTGGCTAAAATCTGCCGGCTTCGTCTCTTTAATTTGGATTGATTGTTTTAATTCTTCTATAAAGGGCGAGGCCAGTAGAGTCTTTCCGCCCTGGCTTACAGGATAACTTAGAGTTATCTTATTATACGTATTTTTAAAAACATAGGAGAAAAGATAGCTGTCCTCATCTAATCTGCCAAGAGTATCAAATAATTTTTTTCTGCCCCGAATCGGATAAAAAAACGAGCGAGGCTCGGGGCGGGGAAATTCATCCTCCACTAATCCGCCCCAGAATAAATAACCAAAAGACAATCCCCGCAGCTCCAATGTTTCCACCAATTGTATGCGGTCTTCTTGATAATCCGTTACAAAATACTCTTCATTCTTTAAATTATTTAAAAATAATAGACGCCATTTACTGACAGGTAGTTTAGCTTTTGAGCGATATACCAGTTCAAAAACTGAATCAAACTGCCCTAATATGCTATTTAATTTATTAAAGGCGCTTATTTGTTTTTTTATAATAAGCCGTCGATGGCGCTTGGAATAATTATGTAAAGCAGCCGGTAGCTTCAAAATATTTTCAAAAACGCCGAAGCGTTTGAGCAAATGTCTTATGCCGTCTGCAAATTCACCGGCGGTCAATAAAGCGGGCAGAGCATCAAACTCATCCCAGAGTTTTTTAAGGATATACAATTGCCTGTAGGCTTTAATATCAGGAATTTTTTGTTTATTAAGTAGATTTAATAAAGGTTTCAGCCAATCATCCGGCCAGCTTCGGCCTCCAGATAAATTAGCGCATCTTAACAACTTATCTACAAAAGGCATATCAAAATTATTTCTACCTTCATATGATAATGCCGATAACCGGTTGACAATATTCGCAGGTATATCCAACTGACCAAGAAATTCTCCCCACCCCTTATCGTCAATATAACAGCTATAGTCTACTAATCCGCTGGAAAATAAAGCGCTCCAATCATTACTTCGATAGCCGCCTATAACGATATCCAACATTTTTAATACTATTTTAGTTGCCGCTGACGTATGCAATTGAGAGCCTTTGGTAATTTCATAGGCAAGAGCATAAGAGGGGAATACTTCCTGCGCCAATGGAGCATATGTATTCATATCAGCAAACACTACATATATATCTGAAAGCTTGGTATCAGGATGCCGGTTTATAATCCGGCGGATGCCTCTGGCAATTTCGGTTACTTCCTGCTTGCGGTTAAATGCCTGCCTTATTTCTAATTTTGAGGAGCAAAGAACCGCCACACTGTGGGTAGTATCTAACCCGAAACCTATAAATCCGGCTGCCGTATTACTAGTAGAAGAAGACAAATCGGTATTAAAATCATCCGGCTGATTTATTATCTGAAGGTCACTTTTGGTTTGATAAGCCAGTTTTTTCCAAAAAGTAAGGTATTTATCCAGTATATTATCAACTTGATCCTTTTGATCCATTAATACCAGCGTTTCTTTAAAATTTTTACATAATGCGCTTATGAATTTTTCTTCCAATGGATTAAAACAATAAAAACCGTCTATTATTAAGCGGTTTGGGGCGGATAATAAATTACAGGTTGGATAATCATTACCTAACAGCCCGATTACTTCATACATCAAACCGCCGGAATCTATTAGATTTTTTTGGGCGAGTAAGTCTTCATATTTTTCATATAAGCGGATAAGATCATGGTCTTTAGGCTGCAAGACTTGCGGAGTACGGTATTTTAAAATTGCATCCGGCAGATTATGCGGATGATATATTTTGACCTTATTAATAAATTGTAAAACAGCGCGGTACAATCCGGGGGTAAGCGCGTCTTTTTTAAAAAACTCCCATTTATGTTCAGAATCTTCCAGTATACAATTTATAATAAGCTGTTGGGTAAATTCGTTTATAAGACGCTTTTTACCGCTTAATTTAGAATACAGCTCACATGCTAGGGCGCCTATCGTATAAATAGACGGAATCCAGCGTTTACCCTGATTTTTTAATAGAGAGTCGCAAATAAAATTAATTTTTCTTTTGGTAGGAACCAAGTATAGATAATCCGGCGGCAGGTTTCTCTGCATACATTCAGCCTGCCGGCTTATCCGGTCAAACGAGGTAAATAAGATGATCTGCATTATAGGTCTACTTTTTATACATTGCCGTTTTCACCAAACAAGCCCTGCTGTCCTGCTGAAAATGGTTGTGGTTTTTTCTGGCCGTCTTCTCCTTTAACTAAAATCTCAATTTTTTTCTCAGCCTCTTCAAGCTGTTGATTACAAATTCTGGAAAGTTTTATTCCCTCTTCAAAGTTTTTCAAAGAGTCCTTAAGAGTTAAGTCCCCCTGCTCCAGTTTTGCGACAATATCTTCCAATCTTTTCATTGCCTGTTCAAAATCCAATTGCGCCATTTATTTTTATCCTTATTTTATGCTCTCCTAATACCGTCTCTTCGCTTCAGAATGACAGCATACTTATGTTCCCCTGATTCTCATATATCTTAGCGCTAATTCCTCAAAGGGTATATCGGTTAGGGTGTTAAGATAACTTATATTGTACCTTTGAGCAAAGCCGGCCAATTTGTGATTATGCTCAGTTACCATACGCTGATATTCGGTTAGTATGTTGCGGTTGACATTTAGGTTTAAATGCTGCCCGCCTTCCAAATCACAAATTGATAAAGCCCCCATTTGCTGCGGGGCGGTCTCTTGTACAGTTAATAAGCGGATAATGCTTATTTCAAACTTTTTTTGTAATAGATATTTAAGGCCGTTCTCATAGCCCTGCTCATCCCAAAAATCGGAAATAACAATCACAATACCGGGTCTGTTTACGCTTGAAGCAAACATTTCCAGACTGGCATTTAAATCGCTCTCCCCCTTGGCATCTACCTGACTTAAAAACTCAAAAAGATACTTTAACTGAATTTTACCGTAATAAGGCAGGGTACGCTGCTCAATCTTAGAAGAAAAGGTGCAAATACCCACCTGCTCGGTATTGGCAACGCCTATATAACTTAATGCAGCGGCTACCTTCAATGCGTATTGCAATTTACTAGGGCTGCCAAAATCCATAGAACGGCTGATATCAACTAGAATATAGATAAAAATATTGGTCTCTTCCTGAAAAAGCTTTATTAATAACTTATCCAAACGAGCATATAGATTCCAGTCTATATAACGCAAATCATCGCCGGTATGATATCGGCGGTAATCGGCAAATTCCATACTGCTGCCATGCCTGCGGCTTATATTCCCACCCTGCATACCGCCGTAAAATATCTTTTTAGATAAAAAAGATAACTGCTCTAAAGTACGAATAAAATCATCAGTCAACCATTTTCTCATAATATAAACCACTACCTAAACTTAATACTGTTAATACAATATATCTATAAAAGTCAAAACCATGAGGAACCCTTTTTGAAAAAAGTGTTCCTCAAACTCCTCCCAAAAACTTTCAATCTAAAGGAATTTGGCTGGCAGCGCAATAATACCGGCAAAAAATATTGCAGATAGATAACATGTGCCGCCAGCCAAATTCCTTAAATTAAAGTAGATGCCGACCTTTAGGTCGGCCATGATGCGGGTTTAAAAACCCGCGGCTACACTGGAATATTAAAAGACTCTTCTTATCACGTCTTCAATAACCATATCCGTATCAATGTGTTCGGCTTCGCCGGAGAAGTTAAGCAGGATACGATGTCTTAAGGCAGGATAAATAGCCTCAGCAATATCTTCGCGGGATACGTGATAGCGAGCGTTAATTAAAGCATGAATTTTTGCGGCTTTTATTATGCTTTGCGCACCGCGTGGACTTGCGCCGAAGCGTACATATTTTTTTACCAGTTGACTGTCGCAACCCGTATGCGGATGAGTCGCCATTACTAAATGGACAATATAATTTTTCAGATCATCTGAAATGAGAATATACTTAGACAGCCCTTTTAACCAGACAATATCATCCCGCTCTATTACTTGAGATGTGGAAAATTTATCCTGTTCGGTTAGGTCTAAAATACGTTTTAAGTCTTTGGAATCAGGGTAGGAAACTTTTAATTTAAAGAAAAAACGGTCTAACTGCGCCTCCGGTAAGGGATAAGTGCCTTCCATTTCAATAGGATTCTGCGTAGCCAGTACAAAAAACGGGTCCTCTAACATATACCGTTTCCCGCCCAAAGTTATATGATGCTCCTGCATTACCTCAAGTAAGGCGGACTGAGTCTTGGGAGTAGCCCGGTTTATCTCATCGGCTAGAATAATATTGGCAAATATGGGTCCGCACTGAAAATTAAAATAACGCCTGCCGCGCTCATCTTCCACTAAAATATTAGTGCCTAAAATATCGGGCGGCATAATATCCGGCGTAAACTGAATACGCGAGAAATCCAGGTCCATAGCATC
>JAJRXT010000070.1 GCA_024276125.1 bacterium | reverse complement strand
GTGTATATTGTATTAATTGTTGCGGACCCACCTTCATTGTCCGCTGCCAGGTGGTGGATTCGGGGCGATCTTTTGAGCGTTTTGTGTTATTTGCTCATTTTTTGGTGATCGGTTATATAAAAGCCCCTTAATCCACCCTACGGTGAGATTATTTTTTTTGCGTAACATGAGTAAGGTAAGTAAATTAATGATACCGATTCTATCTTTCGGGGTGTCCCACCCCGAAACACCCGGCGGTGAGCAAATTGTATGTTTCGGCTTGAGACAAGCCAAACATACAATTTGCATTTTTCAAAAAATATGATACCCTTATTTTAACGCAAATTCCACACCCAATAAAGATGCTACCGTAAAAAAAACAGTTCGCAGCCAAGGTATAAACATATGGCAACATTATATACTATAGAAGATATAAAGGAAAATCTTTCCAGGAAATTTTTTACCCGCGCAAAGTCCTATTTCACATGGGGACGCGTAAGAGAAGTTACTCTATTGGAAAACGACGTTTTAACCGGAAGCGTTAAGGGCAGTTCAGCCAGTTCCTATAAGGTTAATGTCCACATTACTAAAGGACGCTACAGAGTTAGAATAACCGGACACTGCAACTGTCCTGTCGGTTTTAATTGTAAGCATGTAGGAGCGCTTTTATTAGCCGGATTAGATAAACTTAAGGAAATCAGGCCGGATAAGTCTGCGCAAAAAAAGCCGGAGGAAGTCATAATAAATGATTATATCGTAGCTGACTGGGTTAATCGCTTAGAGAAAACATTTAATTCCGCAAATAATATATACCCGGCAACCGTAAAAAAGCGCCTGCTATACCTGCTTGATTTAAAAAGAGATATTACCGGCGCCAAACTGACAGTTTCCACCACTTCCGCTAATTCTAAAAAAGACGGTACATTCAGCAGTCTGACTCCCTATAATCCCATGAATGCCCAAAAGCCGAATCCTGCCCAATTTCTACTTTCTGCTGATCTTAATATTTTAAAGTATTTAACAACACATAACAACACTTATCAATACGGTTATGAATATGTACTAAGCAATAAAGAAGATACGCGGCTTTTTACCGAAATACTGGCCACTAAACGCTGCTATTGGCAAAAGCCGAATCCGCAGCCGCTGTCTTTAGGAGAGGCGCAACAAGCGGAAATCACCTGGAGTTTAAACGCCGACGGCAGCCAGCAGATTAGTTGTAAAGCACAGGAAGCAAATCTGTCGATATTACCGCTTAGCCCGCCTTATTATCTTGACTTGGATAAACATTGCTGCGGTAAGCTGACCTTCGATGTTACCGATGAAATAGCCGGAATCATGCTGCAAGCGCCTGCAATCAAGGCTCCTGAGGCTGCGGCTGTCCGTAAAAAACTGTCTACTCGTCTAAAAGATAAAAAAATAGCCCTGCCGCGGCTGTTTGAACATGCAAAAACCAAAAAGATAAAACCGGCGCCACACCTGCATTTGCTAAACATGGCAGTAGTGGAAAGATATGATACCTATGGTATGTGGATGAATACGCATGGGGAAGAAGTAAGCATTCCAATAGCCCGCTTGAGCTTTATTTATGGAAATACAAAGATCGGATTCGGCAATCCGGTCAAAGAACTCACCACAATGGAAAATGACAATTTGGTTTATATCAAACGCCGGAGAACGCTTGAAAGAGCTGTGGTAAATGAGCTTAAAGAAAATGGTTTTATATCTGCCGAAAAATTAAAATCCGTATATCTTGTACCCAAAGAAAATCTTAATGACTTTGTAATGCAGGATAATGATGATAATCTTACAGAGAGACAAAACGTAATTGATAACTGGCTGCGCTTTAACTTGAACATTCTGCCAAAATTACGCTCTCAAGGCTGGCAGGTGGAAATAGAGCCGGATTTTCCGTTTAATGTTACTCGGCCGGATGATGAGTGGTATGCTGATATTGACGAATCCAGCGGAACGGACTGGTTTGGAGTGGAACTCGGGGTAATGGTAGACGGGGAACGCTTAAATTTGCTGCCTATTTTACTTAGCGGTTTTAAGCAGCATCCTGATATATTTAATGAATTAGATAATTTAGGTAACAAAGGTACACTTTTTTTCCTCTTACCGGATGGCCGTCAATTGGCATTACCCAGCGATCGGGTTAAAATTATTCTTTCATTTTTAAAGGATTTATATAATTTTGAGAATTTAGAAGAAGACGGCAAGCTTAAACTCTCGCGCATAGAGGCGGCGGATTTGGTGGAATTTGAAGCGGCTATGAAAGCGGTAAACCTGCGCTGGTTCGGCGGTGAACGAGTAAAGAAATTAGGGCAGAAGCTAAGAGATTTTAAGGGGATTGCCCGTGTTAATACGCCTGTGCAGTTAAAAACAAAGCTGCGTAATTACCAGCAGGAGGGACTTAATTGGTTACAGTTTTTACGGGAATATGACTTAGGCGGAATCCTCGCTGATGATATGGGACTGGGTAAAACCGTCCAGACTCTGGCGCATATTGCCTTAGAAAAGGAAAATAACCGATTGGATAAACCCGCTTTGGTGATTGCCCCTACCAGTGTTTTGGTTAACTTGGGAATAGAAGCCAAGCGTTTTACTCCGCAGCTAAAGGTACTCATCTTACATGGCCCAAAACGCAAGGCACATTATGAAAAAATAAAAGATCATGATCTCATATTAACTACTTACCCATTATTAACGCGGGATAAAAATCAATTAATAGAAGAAAAATACCATTCGATAATTTTGGATGAGGCTCAATATATAAAAAATTCCAAAGCTAAAGTTACGCAGATTGTAAACCAGTTGGATGCGAATTACAGATTGTGTCTAACCGGTACTCAGCTTGAGAATCATCTGGGTGAATTATGGTCATTGTTTAATTTTATACTTCCCGGATTATTGGGCGATGAAAAGCAGTTTCGTAAGTTTTACCGCAAGCCGATAGAAAAAGAGCAGGATGACGACCGGCGACTGTCTTTGGTACGCAGGATCAAACCCTTTATGCTAAGGCGCCGTAAGGATATGGTAGCTAAAGAACTGCCGCCTAAGACGGAGATTATCCAGACCAGCGAGCTAGCCAAGACTCAGCGTGATTTATACGAAACGATTAGAGTTAGTATGCACGAGAAGGTACGCAGGGAAATTGCCAAAAAGGGCTTATCCCGCAGCCATATCATAGTATTGGATGCGTTATTAAAATTACGGCAGGTCTGCTGCGATCCCCGCTTAATGAAATTAGAGGCTGCCAAAAATATTAAACAGTCGGCTAAATTGGAATTATTAATGGATATGCTGCCGGAATTAATTGAAGATGGACGCAGGATTCTGCTTTTTTCCCAATTTGTAAGCATGCTTAAATTAATTGAAAAAGAATTAAATAAGAAAAAAATAGAGTATGTAAAGCTTACCGGTCAAACTAAAGACCGGCAGACGCCGATTAATACATTTCAAAACGAAAAAGTACCGCTTTTTTTAATTAGTCTAAAGGCAGGCGGCACAGGGCTTAACCTAACTGCGGCGGATACAGTGATTCATTATGACCCATGGTGGAATCCGGCGGTGGAGACTCAGGCGACAGATCGCGCTCACCGCATCGGGCAGAATAAACCGGTCTTTGTATATAAGCTTATAACCGAGGGTACGGTGGAAAAAAAGATACTTGAGATGCAGGAGAGAAAGCGCTCCCTAGCCGAAGGAATTTTTAATCCGAACAGCAAAACATCGGCCAAACTCACAGCAGAAGATATTAACGCCCTGTTTGAACCGATTGGAAGCTGATGTACTATAATGAGTCTCTAAGAAGAGACATATAAGATACAGCAGCCCTCTTGGAGATAAATTGACAAAAAAAGCAGGTTGTATGTATTATTTAGATTGCCAAGCAGCTTTAAACTTATTTATTTGGAAGGCGGGGGAAAATGACCGCAAGGGTTAAATGTATTTACGAAAACGGCTGGGTTAAATTCAGGCCGAAAAGAAAATTACCTATAAAAAATGGTCAGGAAGTTCTGGTAGAAATCTTTTGCGGAGAGCAAGCCGAATCGGCTGATATTTATACCTATGCAGAAAAACTGGCTGTAAAGAAGGGATTTAAGGGGTACACGGAAGAAGACATTGAAAATATAATCCATGAATACAGGAAGATTGCGGTTTGAAACAAGTTTTACGGGTTGTATTTGACGCTAATGTTCTGATTTCCGCCATATTCTGGGAGGGAATTACACGAACATTGTATGATTTGGCCAAGACTGGAAAAATTAGCATGTTGTCCAGTATTCCTCTTGAACAAGAGTTAATCCGTGTTCTGAATTACTCCAAATTCGGGCTGGAACCTGCTGAAATAGTCCCCCTCATTAATGACTACAAGAAGGTTTGTTTAACTATACCGGTTAAAACCCGTATATCCCTAATTAAAGATGACCTCACCGATAACATCTTCTTGGAATGCGCCGTTGACGGCAAAGCAGACTATATTATCTCAGGAGACCGCCACTTGCTGAATTTAAAAGAATATCAGGCAATCCATATTGTAAATCCAAGGATTTTCTTAGACCTTTTGGCTCGCTTATAGCCGGCAACCTTAAGAAAGATAACCTGATGCTTGATAAGTTAACCATAAAAGGCTTTAAGTCAATTCGCAGGTTGAAAGATTTTGAGTTAAATAACCTTAATATTTTCATTGGCGCAAATGGAGCGGGGAAAAGCAATCTGATTGAATTCTTCCGCTTGCTGCGAAACATTATTAACGGCAATCTTAATGAATACATTCGCGCAGGCGGCGGTATCAGCGATTTTCTCTTTAATGGCCGCAAAGTAACTTCAGAACAAAAGTTTGAAATGCACTTTGGCGACCGCGGTTATCGCTTCCGCTTAAAACCGACTGCATCGGAAAATTGCCTGCTTACAAATGAAGCTCGTTATTACCCTCGCGGTACTGGCTGGTGGGAGCTGGTAGGCGACAGTCCAGACGGTAAATCATTACTGGTAGAAGAGGCAAAAGGTAATTCACGAAAACTGAATACGCAATGCAGCAGACCTGTTTATGATGAGATATCATCCTGGCAGATTTATCATTTCCATGATACCAGCGCCACGGCAGCCATGAGGCATTATGAAATCATTCAGGATAATAAGGTATTGCGTTTTGATGCCTCCAATATAGCGCCTTATCTTCTGCGCTTGAAAAACAAGCAAGTAGATGCGTATCGGGAAATACTGACTGCGGTGCGTTTGGTAATGCCATTTTTTGATAATTTTCTGCTGGATGTAACGGAATTTGGACAAAAGCATAAAGTCAATCTTTCCTGGCGGCAAAATGGATCGGATTATCCCATGCAGCCTTATCATCTTTCCGACGGCTCTATTCGTTTTATTTGCATGGCAACAGCGCTGCTTCAACCGAATCCGCCTAAAACAATTATTATTGACGAACCGGAGTTAGGACTACATCCATCAGCCATCGCCATCCTTGCGGAACTTATTCAAAACGCTTCTAAACGGACGCAAGTGATCGCAGCCACACAATCTCCCGCTTTAATTGATCATTTTAGTATTGAAGATGTGATAGTAGTCAACCGGAAAAACGGCGCATCAACCTTTAACAGGCTAAAGGAAAAGGACTTCAATGTCTGGCTTGAAAGCTATTCGGTGGGTGAACTCTGGAGCAAGAATGTAATTTCCGGAGGCCCGGTCTATGAGTAATTTTGCTGAAATAACAGCCATCGTAGAGGGAAAGACCGAGCAAATCTTCATACAGGATATCGTAGCCCCATATTTGGCAGGAAAAGGTATTTATATAACGCCAATTATAATCGCCAAACCGGGACAGCGGGGCGGGGATGTAAAGTTTGCCCGGGCGAAAAATGACATTGAACTGCATTTGAAACAACGCTCTGATACTTTTCTCACACTTTTTGTCGATTATTACGGAATTAAAAGCGATTGGCCCGGCTTAAAAGAAGCGAAAAAAGAATCCATGCCAAGCGGCAAAGCGGAAAAGGTTAACAGCGCAACAAAAGAGCAGGTGAATAATTTATTTGGTAAATATAATTCTGACAGACGTTTTATTCCCTATGTTGCCATGCACGAATTTGAAGCTATGCTGTTTAGTGAACCGCAAGAACTTGCCAAACAGCTTCAGGTACTCCAATCCGATATTGACAAAATTCTTAAAGAATGCGGCGAACCGGAAAACATAGACGACTCGCCGCATTCGGCGCCTTCCAAACGGCTTGAAAAGCTTTCATCACGATTTAAAAAAACATCGACAGGTATTGCTATTGCCAAAGCAATAGGCCTGGTGAAAATACGTAAGCGCTGTCCAATTTTCAACAACTGGCTGAAAGAAATTGAGTCTATAAAAGGGAACAATCATGACAAAACATAAGGCAAGCAGCCAAAATCTATACTTTCACAAAAGTGTATAAACTAAAATACCATCAAGTTTTATATTGCATTGATAACTCTTTTTTGTTATTTTAGGTTAAACATGCAATAAGAAAAAAAAGGAGGCAGCTTATGCGGGATAAAATGATAAAAAATTTGTTACTGATCATGTTGGGTCTGTTTTGTATTGCTTGCGCTACCAGTCAAACTAAAGTTATACTTGGCGCTGTAATGGATAATAACAACAAGCCAATCGGCGGAGCTATAGTCAGTACCGACCCTCCAACTTCAACAGTCGCAACAGATAACTTGGGGCGTTATACTTTGAGATTGGATAAGGAAGGTACTTATTCAGTACGCGCTGATATTCTGGGATATCTGTCTGAACCGGTCACTGTAGAGGTAAAAGGCGATGATCTCACTTGGGCTGATATCAAGATTCTACCGGAAAGTATGGCGCCGGTAGTTGAGCCTTTACCAGTAGTTAAAGAGACAACCTCTACCAATGAGACTTCCACGGATTCAGCGACTGAAGGACAAACCGACAAAAAATGGTGGGAAAAGCAGTAATCACTCATAATTTTAAAGCTACATCAGCCCCGATGGATTTCCCTCGGGGTTTTTCTTTACAGCCGTTCTATAAATACATAATTGCAGGTTGATATATGAATAAAAAAGGTAAAGTATATTTAGTAGGAGCAGGCCCCGGAAACCCTGAACTTATCAGTGTTAGAGGCCTTAATTTGATAAAAAAAGCCGAGGTACTCATATATGATTATCTGGCTAATGCCAAATTATTAAAATTTGCGCACCCGCAGGCGCAATTAATTTATGTGGGTAAAAAAGCCGGACAGCACACCCTAAAACAGGAAAAGATAAACCAACTTATAATAGATAAAGCCAAGGCCGGATATCAAGTAGTCAGGCTAAAAGGCGGCGATTCCTTTATCTTTGGCCGCGGCGGGGAAGAAGCGGAAATTTTAGTTGAACATGGAATTGACTTTGAAATAGTACCCGGGATAACCTCGGCTATTTCAGTGCCCGCTTATGCCGGTATTCCGCTTACGCACCGCGACTATACTGTTGGCGTGGCCTTTTTTACCGGACATGAGAAGGAAGGTAAGAAAAAATCCGCTATATGCTGGGATAAGATTGCCACCGGTATTGGCACCTTAGTATTCTTAATGGGAGTAGGCAACCTTCAGCACATTGTATCTCAATTGATAAAACACGGGCGAGCGCCTGATACGCCGATAGCCTTAATCCGCTGGGGAACAACCCCGCAGCAAAAGACAGTCGTAGGCGTCTTGGATAACATAGTCCAAAGAGTAAAAGAACAAGGTTTAAAACCGCCGGCTATAATTGTAGTAGGCAAGGTGGTTAAGTTAAGGGATAAATTGAGCTGGTTTGAGAAAAAACCGCTGTACGGTAAAGGGATAGTGGTCACCCGTTCACGGAGCCAAGTAAGTCTTTTATCTGAAAGGTTAAGCGCACTTGGCGCAGAAGTTTTTGAATTCCCTACTATTCAGATAGAACCGGTAAATGATTACAGCGCTTTAGATGCCGCCTTAGATAAATTAAGTAAATATGACTGGCTGATTTTTACCAGTATAAACGGGGTTAAGTATTTCTTAGAACGCTTGGAGCATCAGGGCTTGGATATAAGAGCGCTATGCGGCCTTAAATTATGCGCAATAGGTCCTGCTACTGCCCAAGCTATTAAAGATTTACACCTAAAGTGCGATTATGTACCGGCTGAATATCGGGCTGAGGCTATAATCTCCGGTCTAGCCGATATTGGCATTAAAAATAAACGTCTGCTTATCCCCCGGGCAGCCGAAGCCAGAGCAATCCTGCCTGAGCAATTAAGCAAACAGGGAGCGAAGGTGGAAGTTGTACCTACATATAAAACGGTTGAGCCTGATACCAATAAAGAAGAATTGCGCAAACTATTTGAAAATAAAAAAGTTAATTTGGTTACTTTTACCAGCTCTCCTACTGTACATAATTTTGTAAAACTTTTGGGAAAGGATAATTTGCCTGTTTTATTAGACGGGGTCAGCATAGCCAGTATAGGCCCTATTACCGCCGATACGGCGCTAAAATACGGGCTTAGCTCGCAGATTATGCCCGATGAGTATACGATTCCGGCCTTGGCGGAGGCTATAAGGCAGCAGGTGGGATAGTAAAGATGAGAGGGGATTTTTGCCGGATGTAATTGTTTTATATAGATTTAACCAGCGCAAATTTGCTGTAGAAGAGGGGCTTGTCCCAATGCTGTTGACTTAAGGTAGTGTCATTCTGAACGAAACGGAGTGGAGTGAAGAATCTAATTAGATTCTTCGGCCTTCGGACTCAGAATGACAGGTTTAAAGCCTGCCCCCCTACAGGATAACAAAATCAAATAAGTTTTATGTCGAACTTAAGTTTAAATTATAGTTGCCGATTTTAGATTTACAATCTCATGTTACGCAAAACTTACTTTTAGATGTAGGGTGGATCAAGCCCATATTAGAAAAGAGTCTACATAAGATATATTGGGCTTACGTTTTTTAAATAGTTGCGGATCCACCATACTTGTTTATAAACAATTACAGGTGTGGTGGATTCGGGGTAACTTATTTGCTGTTTGGTATGATTTATTTATAGAAGTATATCTGTAATATAAGACCCCTTAATCCACCCTACAACGGTATTGTTAGATTTTTTTGCGTAACATGAGTTACAATATAACAACATCTAATACGGAAAGATGCGGATATAATGCAAATTAAACATTGCTTACTTTGCGGAAAACAGCTGGTTGAAGGCAATCCCGGTAACAAGTATGGCACGCCAGAGGGGATGGATTATATAAGCCGGCATCATGCACTCCCTAGTCGGCTTGAAAAGTATTTTTCAACTGACGAATTACCCGAATTTTTTGGGATTACAGATTCAAATTTTCGATTTGATTTTTGCTATGAATGTCATGAGGAGATTCTGCATAACGTGGTAGTGAATAAAAGTATAATTAGCGACTTATCAACGCTATTTAATGGTAAATCCAAGCAGGAAAAAATCAAGATTTTGCATAATGCTTTAAAGGAAGGCGCGAAGCGCTTATTAAATAAGGCATCTTGACATTTATATTTCGGGGCGTCTCACCCCGAAACTAATTGCTCACCGCAGGTGTTTCGGGATGAGACATCCCGAAGCATACTATTAAACGAACAAAAACAAGCTATACAGAATAATGAAAAAACTGCCTGAAAACTTATTAACCGCTATTGAAAAACGGGCTATACAAGAGGCTTGTCAAGTCATCAGTAAAAAATTTTCCATTGCCCAAATTATTCTGTTTGGTTCCAAAGCCAGAGGGGATTCAGATTCCGAATCGGATATTGATTTACTGATTCTTACCAAATATAAAATGGAGCGTACCGAGCAGAACAAAATTACCAGCGAGGTATTTGAAATATGATACTTGTATCAGTACGCTTATAATTCCCGAATATGATTGGAAAAATGGCTTATATACGGTATTGCCGATTCATCAGGAAATAGCCGAACAAGGAATCTTAATATGCTAGATGATGCTAAACGAGACGAGGTTGTTAAATACTGGCTTGAAAAAAACAAGGATTCGTTTGAATCCGCTAAATTGGAATTATCTCAAGGAAATCGTCATTCTGAACGAAACGTAAGTGGAGTGAAGAATCTACTCGCTATTACGGGGGGGGGGAGATTCTTCGGCCTCTGGCCTCAGAATGACAGGTTTCCGCCTTAAGGCAACGGCATTGCCGTTCAGCATTACACAAGGATTATATTATAAGAGGTAGGCATGTCGCAAAAAAATAATTTATGCTTTAATATAACAGCGGTATCCGCTTTATTTATAATGCCCATAGCCTTATGGCATATATTTATATATGCGCCTTCTGAAAAGGTAATGGGAGCGGTACAGCGGATTTTTTATTTTCACGTAGCCTTGGGTATGGTAACTATGGCTTCCTTTACGGTGGTATTTGCAGCCAGTATACTTTATCTGTGGAAAAACGATCAAAAATATGACATACTGGCGCATTCAGCGGTGGAATTGGGAGTTTTGTTCTGCTCACTGGTTTTAATTACCGGACCAATTTGGGCTAGACCAATTTGGGGCGTTTGGTGGACTTGGGATGCCCGGCTTACCACTACCTTGATTTTATGGCTGATTTATGTTGCCTATCTGGTATTGCGGGCATCATCAACCGATGCTCATCAGCGGGCGCGCTTTTGTGCGGTGTTCGGTATAGTAGGTTATGTGGATGTGCCTATTGTATATCTTTCTATACATTGGTGGCGCACTATTCATCCGGTAGTAATAAAGGCCTCCGGTATTGCGCTGGACCCCAGAATGAAGCAGGCTATGTGGGTAAGCTGCCTGGCTTTGGGTTTGGTTTATGTGTTACTGCTTAGCCTAAGGGTAAAAATAGGCAAAAGCAGATATCAGATAGAAAAAATAAAATACAGTATGTGAGGAATATAAATGGATAATTTAGGATATTTAGTTGCCGCATATAGTGTGGTATGGGTATTTTTATGGGTATATTTATTCTTTTTACACAGCAGACAGACTAAAATAAAGCAAGAAATTGAGATACTACAGAGAAAAGTTGGATCAGGAAAAATGTCAGTCTGATTTTAGAATCGGCATCAGAGAACAAGGGCGATATTGTTGACTTAAAAATATTTTGTGTTTAAAAGACTTTTCTTAGCTGTTATTCTGAGGCAATAAGCCGAAGAATCTCCCCCCGCAATAGCGAGCAGATTCTTCACTTCACTTTGTTTCGTTCAGAATGACAATTACCTTAAAGTCAACAGCATTGGGAAAAGGGGATAAATTATGAAAGCCGATGAACAGGAATTGGAGCAGGGACGTTTTTTTGCGATAATCGCTTATATTTCCATATTGTGTCTGGCGCCCATAATTTTTAAGAAAAGCAATAAGTTTGCGGTATTTCACGGCAAACAGGGTTTAATACTTTTTATTTGGGAAATAGGCGCTTTAGTAATAAGTATTATTCCATTGGCAGGAGGATTGGTTTGGGCGGTATCTTATTTGCTTTGCATTATATTTTCTATAATAGGAATGGTACAGGCCTGGTCGGGGGTATATTGGCGGCTGCCTTGGGGGTTGGGTAAGTTAGCCGGCGAGTTGGAAGTATAGTAATTTAACCAAAGAAAGAAAGGGCAGGTACTAAGTTAGATTTTCATCTTTACTTATATACCCGCCCTTGTTAGTCTTACATTTGCGTCTACGTTATGCTTAAATTAATCAGGCATTACGTCAGATAGTCTACCAGTAGACGACCATGTTTCCGTATCCAGATAACCGTCGCCGGCTGCATCTAAGTATACGAACAGCCTGTCAGTTGCCAAGAAAGGAGCGCCGTCGCCGCGAGCCTCTAAGCACGCATTACCGCCGCCGCCTAATGGACAGTTACCGTCAGCCCAGAAGTAATAGTTAAAGTACTCATTATCAGCGCCTACTACTTCCTCTACCCAGTCGCTGGTATCAATGGCGCCGTCAGAGGTTAATCTCTCAGCGTCAGAGGCCAAAGGACCGGTAAAAGCTGTTTCTGGATGGGCGCGACCATAACTTTGGGCATATTCTACTAATGCCATAAGTTGGGTCGGGGCCTCAGCAGCCTTGGATGAGTAGATGTACCTTGAATAAATAGGTACTCCAACTGCCGCCAAGATACCAATGATAACTACTACGATGAGTAATTCTATCAAGGTAAAACCGCCTTCATCCTTCATTAATTTATGTAACATATGTTTTCACCTCCCTTAAAATTTATCTATTTTCCATGAGCTAAGACAAAAACTTTATAACCCTTTGTCCCGCTCAGTTGCCATTAGTAGTTGCAAGCGGTGTACCATTTTGTCTCAACACAAACTATAAACGCCAACACAACAGTATCTTATTGTTATTACAGGCATAATTATTCTGTGCGTGTGGGTTTTATTGTAAGTACGGCGTTTTCTTTAAGGAAAGGCGGCAATAAATTACAAGGGTAAATATCAGGGAGGTTTTTCTAAATCAACACTATTCGACCATATCTTATTGATTTATTTAGATATTTCATATCGGGTAATTTGTTCTTTATCGGGAAGAACTTCCACTGGCAGGGGTTTTGCCGGATTTTATTGAAAATATCGCACCGCAGGCAGCGGACTATTGTAGTGTCCGACCTTAAGGTCGGTCTGTCAGACATACAAAACAAACCTTAAGACCGACGTAAGCGATGTCCGACCTTAAGGTCGGCATCTACAAAAAAATGGGATTTCCTGTATTGTAAAATTATCCGTATCCGTATGTTTCGGGGGCGTCCCACCCCAAAACACTTGTGGTGAGCGATATCGCTTATTTATTATCCCAGGCAGCCTTAGCTTGCTGTCTTAGCTTAACAATACTTTTATCAGGCGCTCCCTGATAAGGATATAGTATAGTAAAAAAATCTGCCGGCAGAGCGCTCATTTTACTATAGATAATCTTTTGGGTAGGTATTTTTTTTCCATATACGGGCGAAAACCAGCCCTCTGTAAGCTTACTCGTTAGCTCCTTGGGCTTATACTGTATGATTAGCAAACCTGTTTTATCATCTGCCCTACAGCTTGCGCTCTTATCAGCGGACAGTTCTACTTTTATTATGGGCGCTAAATTAAAAATCAACTCCAGTTTATGCTCTCCCATACCGGTAATAGAATCATAAATTATAAAAAATCCCTCCATTTTATCAAATAATATCCGGCGCCGATGCGTTACTTTTTGCCCCAAGCGATGATAACAGTAATGCTCTCCATCGAAAAAATCGTATTCATCCTTGCTGACCCACTTATTCAGTTTATACTTATTCTCACCCTTAATGCTCCATATAGTATCACGGCTCAAAGGGTGAATATCGGCCTCATCCACCCGTACTATATTGTGAGAGAAATTTGAGCGAAAGTAGTTCTTCCATTTATATGAGCCAGTATAGGTATAGGCGCCTGGGTCTGCTAGCAATTGGCTCCCAAACGCAGACAAATCAATGCTTAACAGATCATTATGTCCATGTGCCCCATATTTACTGCAATGTATACTCATATGCAGGTCATTATGGCGCATAATATAGAATCCAGCCTGCTTAAAACCACGTGAGCCCGGTTGGCTGAAACTGCTTTTATTAATCAGCAGGTTATATTCCCCCAAGCCCTCTGTTCCCAAAAGCCAAAGGGCTGATTCGGAGAATTTACCCGCCAGCGGCACACTAAAATCAGCGCGTGAAAAAATAACAGTCCCTACAGCTAAACATGCCAGATGCGTATTATCTCCAACAGTCCATAACTTACCGGAATCAGCATCGCCAATCATAGGTACGCTGCCGTCTTGTCTGGTATAACTTAAGGTAAACTCCAGCATTTTTTCTATGCGTTTTAATATAACAACCGGAATCTCTATACCGTTTTTACGGCATAATACAATCGCCAGCAAATAAAATGAGAGTACCTGACCGTGATAATCAATGGATTGTTCATAATCCGGCCCATCTGGATAAATCTGCTTTTGCGCCTCGCGCCACAAAATATCCAATCCTTGTGATAACCACCTATCCCCCATTTTAAAATCAGATAGGAACAAGCCCAAAACAAAAAGCCCCAACCCGTTAGAAATATAATGGTTACTGTATATTCCATACGGGGTGCCCTCCAGATTACTTTCAATGTGCTGCGCATGCTGAATTAAGGATTTTATCAGCTTTGTCTGTAAGTTTAGGCTAAAATTATCGGTATCGAGGAAAAAATAATAGGCCCAAATAAGATTTACAGCCCTAAGCGCTATCTCCATGGTGCAAATCCAATTAATTCCCCATTGCGGCGGATTCTGAGTAAGCCAGTCCTCCAGCTGCGCTGTAAATTCCCTAGCATATTTTTCGTTCTTTGTATACCGGTAAGCCTTGCCCAAGGTTATGGCATGGCAAAAGCGAGAAAGCTCCCAAGCAATACGCATATCAGTAGGCTCATCCAAATTAAGGCACTCTATATTCAAATAATAGCCAGACCAGCTTTTATCTTTAAACCGAGGATCGCTATGCCAGCTAATCTTATCGTCAAGCTGTAGGTTGGAATATCCCAATAAATCGAAAATATGCTTTCGTATTTTATCAGCGGATAGAATTGTATTTTCAATCGCTGCCGGATTATTTTTCTTTATAATGTGTACCTGATCCGGATTTAAACCAAAAATTGGCGGAGTTTTTTTCTTTATAAAAGAAGCCAGATCACGAACACAGCTAAATCTTTCTTTGGCTTGGTTGAGTAATTTTTTATCTGATATTTGGGGGCGGGGTAGACAGGGATAAAATAGTTTTTTAGAGTTTGTGCGGATTTTTTGTTTTAGGTTAGAGCATTTTAATAAGAAAAAATCTGTCATGGCGGGGTACCTGTATCAACAACAATACAATATGATTTGCTCAAGTTATGGGGATTATATTTAACCTAAATTCGACATAAAAGTTATTGATTTCATTAAACTGTAGGGGCGGCGGCTTGTCCTAAGCCCAAGGATGCGGGAGGGGATAACCCCCACTGCCATTAAGTTAAGGAAATTGTCATTCTGAGCGCAGTGAAGAATCTCCCCCTGCAATAGCAAGCAGATTCTTCGGTCAGCTTCGCTTCCCTCAGAATGACCACTTTCTTAAGTCAACAGCATTCGGGAATGACAGGCCGCTTAAAAGGGAGAGAATATCTTTCCGGCTAGTTTCATTAGATGAAATTCTGGGGTGTTTTTTATATAGCCGTTTCGCAAACGATATGAAGCCCATTTTTGTAAAATACTCATAAACGGCCTTACGGCAGGAGAAAATCTGTCCATCTTGGTAAAATTAAGCGACCACATCAGGTGTACATCTTCAAAAGTATAATCGCTCTTTCGGGTAAATGATTCCGACTCGCTCCAATAATACCTGCCCCACTCTTCCAAGCTTTTCGGTTCATTAAATCCGGGTAAGGTTTTTATCAGATCATATAATTCTGTACCCGGATAGGGTGTATAATTGTTAAAATTAAATTCCGTATTCGGGTGTTCTTGATATAACTGAGCGGCTAGTTTTACAGTTTGTACTACATCCTCATATTCTTCAAACGGGAAGCCTGCCATAAAGGAATATCTACCCATAATATCATGTTTTCTAAGCATTTTATTGGCAAAGAGTATCTGCCCTACAGTAATTTTTTTATCAATCCTGTCAAGTATTCTCTGCGAACCGGATTCCACCCCGATAAAACAATCATCCACGCCTGCTTCAGCCAAGACGCCGATCAGCGGTTCTTTTATATAATCAATCCGAATGCTGAATCCCCATGTAATCTTTATGCTTCTTTCCTTTAATTCATTGCAAAAAACAATCGCCCGCTTGCGGTTCGACAAAAAATTATCATCTACAAAATGAAACTTTTTAATCCCAAATTCCCCGACCAGATATTCAATTTCATCCGCCATATTATAACCGCCCTTAGCGGAGCGATGCCCCTTATTATAGCCCTTATTATAACAGAAAATACAAGTATGCGGACAGCCGCGGGAGCTATGTACCCGCAGAACGCCATTATGAATATAACGCTTGATATTATGCTTAATTAAATGCCAAGACGGCATAGGCAGCTTATCCATATCCACCCAGACTCGCGGTGCATTATGTATAATCTGTCCGTTTTGCTTATAGGTTATACCGTCTACATTTTTGAGACTGTCGCCTGCGGCCAAGGTTTTGGCTAACTCTACGATAGTAAGCTCGCCTTCATTTCTTATAATAATATCTATTAAGGGATTTTTTATGGTTTGCCCGGGCAGTAATGATGGGTGTACCCCTCCCCAAACAACAGGTATATCGGCATTAACCTTGCATATCAGCTCTGAAAGCTTTAGGGCTGCAATAATCTGATAGCCGGTCATACAGGTAAGCCCGACTAATATAGGTTTATCTTTTAGGCAGTTTTTTATTTGCTCTTCATAATCTTCTTCTAGGCGGCAGTCTATTATTTTAACCTTATATCCAGCCTGTTCTAATGAGGAAGCTATAAATATAAGGTTAAGGGGCGGAAAAGTTATAGCCCCTTTTGTACCTTTATCCTGCAAAAGGGGAAAGATTAATAAAATATCAGTCATTTATTTCTTCACCAGATAACCTTATTTAAAGGATATTCTACAATACCGGTGGCGCCTGCCCGCTTTAGTTTGGGGATAATATCGCGTACCACTTTTTCGCCTATAATTGTATCTACAGCCACCCAATCTTGGTCTGTCATATTGGATATAGTAGGCGACTTCATAGCCGGCAGTATATCTAATACAACATTTAAGTCTTTACGCTCTACATTCATTTTAAGCCCCACCATCTCTTCGGCTAAAATAGCGCCTTGTAAGAGGCAGGCCAGATTCTCCAATTTACGACGTTTAAAACTGTCTTTCCATGCGGATTTATTGGCGATTAACCGCGTGCTGGACTGCATTATCGTCTCTACAATACGCAGATTATTGGCTCTTAGCGAACGTCCGGTCTCCGTAAGCTCTACAATAGCATCAGCCAATTTAGGGGGTTTAACCTCAGTAGCGCCCCATGAAAATTCCACCGAAGCGGAAATATTGTTTTCCTTCAGATATTTTTTGGTAACATTAACCAACTCGGTAGCAATACGCTTACCTTCTAAATCCTGTATCGTTTTAATATCGGAATCATTGGGTACAGCCACCACCCATTTAACCGGACGCAAGCCTTCCTTGGCATAATTTAGCTCTGCCACTTCAATAACATCAGCGCTCTGATCGGTGATCCAGTCCAAACCGGTAATACCAGCGTCCAGCACTCCGTCTTCCACATAAACAGCCATTTCCTGAGCGCGAATAAGCATGGCCTCTATTTGGGGATCATCCACACTGGGATAATATGATCGTGAGCCGACACTAAAGCGATAACCGGCTTTATTAAACATTTTTATAGTTGATTCCTGTAAACTTCCTTTAGGAAGCCCTAATTTTAATTTCAATCTATTACTCCTTTTAACTTATCGCACATTACAGCGCGAAATATCTATTGTAGCCGCCGACCTTTAGGTCGGCCACGAAAGCCATGAAAGCGGGTTTAAAAACCCGCGGCTACAAAGAAAAAATGGGATTTACTATACTATAAATTTATTTTTTTCTGCGTTTTTGGTATTTATATACCGCACGGTTATGCTCTTTCAGCGTAACGGAAAATTTATGGGTACCGTCATTACGCGAAACAAAGTATTGATAGTCTACCTTTTCCGGATACAGCGCCGCATAAATGGAAGCCTGCCCCGGGTTTGCAATCGGTCCGGGAGGCAGTCCTTTGTAACGGTAGGTATTATACGGCGAATCATATTTTAAATGCTCGCGGGTCAGATTGCCGTCAAAATCAGGAATAGTATATATCACTGTAGGGTCGCATTGCAAGCGAATATTTTTTTTTAAGCGATTGTGGTATACAGCGGAAACCAAAGCTCTTTCCGAGTCCACCCCCGCCTCTTTTTCAATTAATGAGGCTAGGGTGATAATCTCATGTAAACCAAAGCCCATCTCATCAATACGCTTATACCAAGCCCTGGAAATATGAGCAAAAAAATGTCTTACCATAAGATTGGCTATATCCTTGGCTTGTAACATTTTAGGCAAATTATACGTATCAGGAAACAAGTACCCCTCTAAGCTGTCACCCTGAATATTCCATTTATCTATTAGCTGCCTATCATGAATTGCCTTTATAAACTCGTCTTTTTCGGCCAGTCCCGCTTTTTCCACTAATTGGGCGATTTGTTTTGTGGTATAGCCTTCGGGTATCGTTAGTTTGTATAAGACACTTTTTCCTTCAACAAGCAGACCTAAAATTTCTTCGGGGGAAAAAGATGCGCTTAGGTTATATTCGCCGGCTTTAATTTGCTGATCTTTACCTAGCAATCTGGCAAAATCAGTAAACAATAACGGCTGAGTGATAATTTTTTGTTCGGCTAGAAATTGACTTATTTCTCCTATATTCATGCCGCGTTCTATTTGAATCAATTTTATGGGAGCATTATTATTGCCAGATGTATGCAATAAGACATAACTATGGCTTAAGACGGCAATTAAACCATAAAGGGATAAAAAAATAATTAGTTCACACAGTGTTTTTTTCATGGTAACAATTAAATGCAGGGTGAAGCAAGGAGTCTTATATAATAGATATACATTATAAATTTAAATGGCTATTGAATATGTTTATATGTTTCGGGGTGTCCCACCCCGAAACAAGCGCTATTTTCGCATACATATGATCTGGTTTCGGGATGAGACATCCCGAAACATAGAAACATAGACATACCGACGACATAGCCCATACTGGAAATAAGCCTAAAAAAATATGTTGAGTCTACGTTCTCTAATAGTTGCGAATCCACCATGTTTGGTTTATAAGCAATTGCAGGCTAAGACCAACATAAAATCTTGTTATTTTTGTTGTCTCCTGTAGGGGTAGGTTTTAAACCTACCCCTACAATGGGCGGGGATGCGTCCCCAATGCTGTTGACTTAAACATTTCGTCTTGCGTAAAAAGAATAATAACACCTGTGTAGGGTGAATTAAGGGGGCTTATATAATCGATACACATTATAAATTAAAGACAATAAAATTATATATTGATTACCCCGAATCCACCATTTTTGCAATTGTTTATACGCTAAAGATGGTGGAACCGCAACTATTTAGATAACCCAAGCCCAACATATCCTTTTAAGCTATTATCTAATACGGGCTTGTTCCACCCTACATCAAAAAGCAAGTTTTGCGTAACATGAGTTATTCAATCAGCCTGCCTGCAAAGGCATGCCGATAACCGGATTAGGCAGGGCGGAAATAATAACCTTATCCCCGGGACTAAGCCCATCGCCTATAATCACCTCATTTGGCTGTCGCTGCAGTATTTTAACGCTTTTAATAACCAATTTTCCTTTATTGACAATATATACCTTATTGTCATTACGCAGAGCGGAAGCTGGAATAACTACAGCATCAGAATATTTTTTACCCGGCAGGATTACCCTGCAAAACATACCCTTGGAGAGGCTGACTTTTTGGGTCTTATCCCTTAAAACTTCAACTATTATACGGGCTGTGCGTGTTTTTTGGTTTATTTTTTCTATATGACTGATATAGCCCTGCCATTTAAAAGTTGTTTGCTGACCTTCCCAAAAAACCTCGCAGGTATATTGGGTTGACATATTTTGTTGAAAATTTTCTTTAGTTAAATTTTCAATATATTTTATGTCCAAGTCCACCGGAACCTCCCAGACAGAATCATCTATTAAAGTACCGGTAGTTTGTCCGCTGCTTATTACTTGAGATATTTCCACACTCTTGTCATAAACAATTGCATTAAAAGGGGCTTTAATAACACTTTTTCTCAAGGTTAATCGGGCGTCTTCCAACTCTGCCTGACGAATATCTAAAGCGGCTTTTAATTCATTTATTTTAAGCGGAATAATATCCCGTTGATTTTGATAGTTCGCTTTAGAATTTTTCTCTGTCAGATATTTACGTTCAGAATTATCAACCTCTTGCTGAGAGATCATACCTTTTTCGGACAGCGTTTTTTTTCTGGTTAATTCATTTTTTAATAAAATAAGGTTTTGATTAACAATCTCAAGGTTTCGCTTTATATTTTCAAGCTCTTGTTTGGTGGTATTTATTTGAGCGTTAAGTTTGCTCATTTCCGCTTTTATTTGTTTTATCTGAATTTTTATCGGTTTGGTATCTATGTTGAAAATAACTTAATTTTTTTTAATTCTTTTTCCCGATTCAAAATTAGGGTTCATCCAAACAATTTTTCCGCCGACTTCTGAAATAACAACAACCTCGCGCTTACCGCGGACAGTTCCATAACCGGTAAGCTTAGTTGCAACATGTTGGTAGACAACAGATATAACCTTTACTTTGTGCGCAGAAGTATTTGTATTTTTAGAGATTATTTTTTTTTTATCTTGGGCAAGCCGCTGATAACCCTTTATGCCTACCCCAAAGATGACTACGCTTAAAAGGGATAATATTATTTTTCGTATTCTCTCTGATTTCATTTTATTCCGCATTATACATAAATTTTAAAAAAAATTATAGTGGTGCAATCAAATCCCTACAGCCTCAGGACTGTTCACTTCTAGTGGAAAATGTTTGTTTTCTGTCATTCTGAAGCCGCAGGCCAAAGAATCTCCCCCCGCAACAGCGAGCAGATTCTTTACGGAGTTTATCCTCGAGCAAAGCGAAGGACTTCGCTTCATTCAGAATGACAAACGTAGAAATGAACAACCCTGCCTGCCGCCTAAAACAAATTATACAGCCTATTATCTTAGCTTAATTATCTTGTATTTACAATTATGATCAATATCCTATTTTTTTATTTCACAATTTCAATTATCTTGTTATATTAAAAGAGGGGCTAGTTAAGGCCATAATGCTGCTGATTTAAGGTGGCTGTCATTCTGAATAAAGCGAAGTCCTTCGCTTTGCTCGAGGATAAACTCCGTAAAGAATCTGCTCGCTGTTGCGGGGGGAGATTCTTCAGCCTGCGGCTTCAGAATGACAGACAAAAAAAATGTTTTTTTGCTACAGTATGCCCTTAAAGTCAACAGCATTTAATCAAGGCATAGGCATGCTTATGCAATTTAAGGAGAACAAATGATAAAGTTTAGACTGCATATAATTATGGCAGAACGAAATATCTTAAAAATAAAAGAAATGGCCGGTAAAAGCAGCTTGGACGCAAACACCATTGCAGGTATATATCATAACAAATATAGGCGTATAGACTTAAATACCCTAAATAAAATATGCCGCACACTAAACTGTACACCGGCTGATCTCTTTGAATATATACCGGATACAGCCTCAGATGAGCCGACAATAACCAAAGAAGAAGCGCTATACGAGCAATTATCAAACAATAAACAAATGTATATACCGGATAACCTACCCGATAAAACTGTTTATTCACCGCCTCAGATTCAAACAAACGCCATTAAAGAAAACATGATAAACCAGGACCTCAACGATTGGAAAGAAACCGGCATTAAAGAAAAAAGGAAAGACCGCAGTAACAAAAAACGCTACAACCAATATGATAATGACCGCTTACTGGAAGCATTAAAAAAATCGATTTATGAGGGAGACCATAGGGAATTAATGGATTTAAGCGAAGATGATTGATAGCGAACCAGACGCTTCAATTAACATATATATCTCTTAGGCGTCCGGTATACATCTTAATACCTATATCAGGAAAATAAAAAATGCGATCGCCGCTTTTAAAAGGCGCAACTTTACCTGATACCACAAAATATTTCCAAAACCCAATATCATAATAATAATATTCAAAATATTTATGTGTGGGTCCCACTACCTCATCAATCCATTCCCCGTCAAGCTCTTCGGTATTACAACTATTATAAGGTCCATGTCCATGTGACCGGTAATAACTTTGATAATAGGTGGTAATACTGGATAGAACCTGGTGAGCTTCCGCCGCTTTGGAACTTATTGTATAACGCAGATATATGGGAGCGCCTACGGCCGCTAAAATACCGGTTATTACAACCGCTATTAACAGTTCTATTATGGTAAATCCATTTTGTTGTTGTATTGCCGGCATTTTTAAACCTAAAAAGTGGGTTGGAGCGCTTACCAAAAAAACATTTATCTTTATCAGTTAAAGTATACCACCGGCATAAAACAGGTCAACCTTATAGCTTGATATTTCGGCTTGTCTTACGCCGAAACCATTGAAAACGCCTTGTAATAATTTCGGCTTGAGAACAAACCAACATCGACTGGATTCCTGCCTTAGCAGTAATGACAAAAGACTAATCGCCCAGATCGACCCATTCGATTCTGGCTCTGTTCCATTCATTAATAGGCAGCCCTAATCCTGAAAAAAAGTTTATTATCTGTTTTTAATTATAGCCGCCAAGCTCTTCTAATATGGGGATCAAGACAGCCATGGCATTATCCGATATAACTGTGCGTTTGGCTATATGCCCCATATAAGGGGATGATGATACGGCAATAGGATAGCCGTTATAGGCTCTGACATGCAGCATTACATGCACGTCCGAAGTGCCGTCTCCCACGTAGATTATTTGAGAACGAGGTATTTTGTTATGAATCTTTAAGGCATCCAATGAGGCCACTTTGGCATCGCCGGCGCCGGTACGCTCTACTTCGCGCACAATATTATTATCATCATAAATAAATGTAGTAGCATATATATTATCCGGCGGAATAATGCCCGCCAGCGCTTCCACTATAACATCCCACGGTACGGCTGAAGTCACGTAGCTAAAGAATCTGTAATTATCAATACCGGAATTAAGCAGGGAAATGAGTTTGGAAACATTCTTTTTTAATTTTGTTTCCCGGCCCACTTCATTTAAAAGCTTCCTGCTTACCCTGCCGCAAAAATCTTTATCCTCAGTAATTAAATAGGCCAGTTCTCCACCCAATTGCACAATGTTTTTCTCCCTTACCTTGTCAATTTTAGCTTCAAACTCTTTGGCTGAAATACCCAGCTTTTCAGCCAGCAGATAACCGCTATCATCTAAACTGAGCGTTTTATCAAAATCGGAGACAAATAAGTAGTTAATTTTAGTCATAATAATTTTCCTATTAGAACGTAGAGTAAATTTCCTGTAGGGGAAAGGCGCATCCTCAATGCCATTAAGTTAAGCTTTATACTATAATGAAAAACTTTTCTTAGCTTGTCATTCTGAGGCCGGAAGCCGAAGAATCTGCTCGCATATGGAAGCAGATTCTTCACTCCGCTTCGCTGCGTTCAGAATGACAATTTCCTTAACTTAATGGCATTGAGGCGCATCTTCTCCCATTGTAGGGGCGGTTTAAAACCTACCCCTACAGGCTTTATGTTTCGGGGCGTCCCACCCCAAAACATAAAATTAAGGCGCCTGTCATTCTGGACAAAACAAAGCGCCGCCTGTCATTCTGAATTAAACGAAGTGGAGTGAAGAAATCTGTACACGTCACGTATGCGAGTAGATTCTTCACTGCGTTGCGCTTCATTCAGAATGACATAATTAAAACCTATTACCGAAACATAGAGTTAATCCTTTTACAGCCGCGGGTTTTTAAACCCGCCTTCAAATGGCCGGCCTAAAGGTCGGCAGCTACAATGGTAATAAATCATGCAAAAGAAGTTATATCTTTGAAATATATTATGGCCGTTATTGGCCGCATGTCAAGTAAAATAACCCGCCAAAGGCCATACATATAAACCTTTATGTTTCGGGGTGTCCCGCCCCGAAACATAAAAAAGCTCTTTTTTGTCTGTCATTCTTAAGGCCGAAGGCTGAAGAATCTACTCGCATATGAGGGTAGATTCTTCACTGCGCTTCGCTTCGTTTCAGAATGACAGTTATTTTAAGTCAACAACATTGCCGTGATTCGGGAGGGGATAAACCCCTCCCCTACAGGAATTATATGTTTCGACATGAGAAACATCAAAAAAAACAGGTCGTTTTCTAAGAGCCTCACATAAAAACAAAAAAGGGCTGATGTAAACTTACCATCAGCCCTTAATAAGGTTAACTTTTTTTATAAAAAGAACCTGCTATGTTCTGTGTAATCTCCATGCAACACTTATACCGACGCCTCCGCTTACAATTGCCAGTTTGGCCAGAGTGCCGGTTTCGATTAGCAGCAAAGCTAAAGCCAAGAGCGGAACCAGGAAAACTCTTACAACGGCTCTTAACCATTCCTTATCGGCTATAAAATCAGCAGCCGGCGGACTGTATTTGTAATAAAGTTCTACAAATTTACGTCCGGCAGAGCTGCTAAGCAGATAATCATCTCTAAAGCGGGATAATATCCTAACCTGTTTGGCCATAGCCGAGCCGTAAGCCGCAGTAGCAATAAAACAACCGCCGGAACCACCTCCGCCGCCGCTGCCGCTGCTGCTTCCGCTTCCGCTGGAACCGCCGCCGGAACCGCCGCCGCTGCCGCCGCCCGAACCGCCGCCGCCTGCAACAACATATTCGTCGGCTCCTATATCGTTAGCGCCATCAGTCGGACGCGTATCGCCGTCTATATCATCATTAGGAGTATCCGCATTGATAACGCCGTTGTTAATACAGGGCGAGCCTGCTTGCAGGTGAAACTCTTCGTATAATGAGTCTACAAAAAGCGGGTCTTCGTTTCTATTGCCGACTCCTGTATATCCGCCTTCAATATCCGAATATGTAACATTAATAGTTGAGCCGTCTAAGTATATAGAATCATCGTCATTACCCCATATAATGCAGTTTGTTACTGTAGGAGAAGAACCCGACAGCGCATATATACCGGCGCCAACCGATGATGCGTAGTTTTGAGCAATAGTAGTATTTATTATTTTCGGAGAGGCGCCATTACAAGCGATTCCGCCGCCGTAGGTAGCCGTATTACCTGTAATTATACAATTTACGATACGCGGAGAAGCGCCGCCGCCTATAGATATTCCGCCGCCGAAACTCCCCTCTCCATTGGTAATAATAAAACCGTTTAATTCAGTATATGGTCCTTCGCCAAATTCAAATATAACGCATTGCACCATATCGCCGCCGTCAATAAAGGTAGGTTCTTCGGCTTGTGCGGCTTTTAGTACAATGGTTTTTCCATTAAAATTAATAGGTCCATAGTAAAGACCGGAGGCCACCACGACTGTATCGCCGTTACGGGCATCTGAAATGGCCTCGTCTATGGTGTCATAGGGAAAATCTATTGAGCCGTCCTCAGTGCCGCTGACATTTTTTACATCAGCATAAACCGTAGAGGAGGCATGCTGCGGGTCCCAATCGCGCTCGTATTCCTGTTGATTAGTAAATCCGTCGCCGTCCGGGTCCCCGTCGGGACCGTTTACTCCTGTTCCATCCAGCGGGTCAAGACCATAAGCCAGCTCCCAAGTATCCGGCAGACCGTCATTGTCATCATCGGTATCTATACTGTTGCATAATCCGTCATTATCCGTATCCAGCAAACCTTCGTCTATCATTGAATTACAGTCATTATCCGCCCCATCGCATATTTCTGCCGCCCCGGGATGCGTAGCGCTGTCATTATCATCGCAATCGGTATTATTGCTTACGTATCCGGTAGGTACGGTACAGGCTTGAACCATAACGGAGGGATTGCCGAATCCGTCCCCATCCGCATCGCGGTAGTATGCAAACGGCGGATACCCCTCGTCTATCTGACCGTCGCAGTCATTGTCCAAACCATCGCAAAGCTCGGCCGCATTAGGATGTATGTTGGCATTAGCGTCATTACAATCCGTATTATCTATAACATAGCCTGAAGTCAGCAGGCAAGCCTGAGTAGTTACCGCGGGATTACCGTAAGTATCCCCGTCTGCATCACGATAATAGGTATTTACGGGGAATCCTTCATCTGTTGTTCCATTACAATTATTATCCAGCCCGTCACACGTCTCGGCAGCGCCCGGATTGATACTGGGATTAGTGTCATCACAATCACTGTTATCCGACACATAACCAGCCGGAGGCGGGTCGCAGCTTAACACAATATCAGCCCCATTACCGTATCCGTCGCCATCATTATCAGCATAAAAAGTCAATACCGGACAACTGCCCATTTGTACAGACATACTTGCGCCGCATTCACTCTGAACCTCAATGGTCACACCGCTGGGATAGCCATTATAAAAATTGCTGCTCGGAGTAGTCTTTTCACCAAAGGTTCCGTCAGTCAAATATGGGTCCCCGTCATCTCCGATATTACCGCCTTCATTTTGAATATTAAGTTCCAGTTGAAATAAACCGTCAGCCTGCTCTAAGGCGACCAGTCTGCGTCCCCATTCATCGGCATTACAAGTATTACTGGAGACTACCGTCTCATCAATATGCCAGATTAATATACCGCAACCGGGCAGCCCCGCATCATAACCCACCGGCTGCCGGTTTCTATTAAGAAATACTCCCCAGTACCGGATGAGCTTTCAAAACTCCAGTCTACGCCGGTTGGGTTATTTAACACCTGATATACCGTATTGCTGGTTTCCACCTGAGCTACATTTACAACCTGTCCTTCTATTACAACGGGCGTTAACCAGCCTTGATATGATTTATCCCAGGCATTAAGGTGAGCGGGGGAATCACCGTCTTGTACCAGCTTATTCCAACAGCCGGCTCCCATTAACCCCCACATGCCGATTGAAGCCACATTAGCATCTTGCGTATCATATTCATCCGGCAAAAATATATCATGCCCTAATTCATGAGCAATAACTCCAATAGTAGCCATATTGGGAGCGCCGCAACTGCCTTGTTTGGCATGTAATTCTCCAGCAATTACAAATCCGCCGTAGCATTTGTTACCAGTACAACCCGGGCTGTCGGAGACTCCCACGGTTATACCGTCCGGCGCCGGAGCTTCTGTATACGATAAAGAACCCCGCTGAGCCCAAACCGCCGGGCCGCAACTACCTTTGATAGCCTCCTCAAAACCGGCGGCGATTATTATAATGTGCAGCTCGTCAGCGGAAAGATGAAAGTTGCCGTCCAGATCATATTGCGTAAAGTCAACATACGGATCGGCCGCAGCTATAGCCTGTCTGGCAATCTCGGTTATCCCATCAGTACCCGGATGCACCATACTTAGTTTTACCGCTACCACTCCATCATTTGGATTCTCAGAAGTCTCATTAGCAGGTTCAAAAATCAATTGATTATTTGAAACCTCTTTATAATAATGAGCAACGCTGTTTGTGGTTTGAAACATAAGATCATTCCAGTCGCCGTGACTGGTAAAAATAAACGCCCGATCGGTAAATTCTACCAGAATAACCAATACCGGCTGTGTACCTGTAGTTGGGATTGGCGGGGAAAGAATCCCTTGATCCTTTTTAGGCAAGATGCCTCCTGATCTTTTAGGAAATGTAAGAGCAGACCTTAAACCTTTGATTATCCCTTTAGGGACGTCAATCCCTGCTTTTAATTCGGATTTGACAAAATTTCCCAGCGGGTCTTTTGTGGCATAATACCAATAGCCGCTCGCATCATCCAAAATAACGGTATAGCCTTCTTCAGTCACTGTCCAGTGGTTGTATTCATCGCCTATTTTTTTTCCGGTAAATGCGGCGCCATTGGGCTGAATGTAAGTGTTTGTTCCCGGTGCAGCCGGTACAGCATAAGCTGTGTTCCATTGCCCAAAAACGATGACTGCTGTGATGATTAAAAATAAACCAAAACACAGTCCCTTGTTTTTCATGGTTTCTCCTCGTTGATGCTTATAACTGGTTAATATTGTCATACCCTTTTTATTCCTTTTTATTTCTTGAATAAATCAACAATACTTGGTGATTTTAGGGCTTCTGCTACATTATATCTAACCGGGCCATCGGATATTACATGATATGCCAGATTTATTTTTTCTTCTTTGCGGTTAAGGGCAAGATTGATAGTGGGGTCTTTTCTTATTTGTTCATATACTTCATAGGCATCGGATAAAGAGGTTATGCTGTGTCCATTGACAGCGCTTATAGTATCTCCCTCTTCTAAGCCCAAATCCCCAACAATGCTCTCCGGGTCAATCTCGCCGATTTCAAATCCCTCGATACCGCCCAAACCCAAACGAGGATGAATACTAAGCTGAGACAGAATTTCGGATATATTTTCGGTATCCTTTATCAATTTATTAGGCGTAATCAACCATTCACTGTCGCTTATTTGATGATAGCCCTGGGAATAAAGGTCTTCCATTAAACCGTTGTAGCCCAATTTTTCGGCCACCCTCAGCTTACGTTTTACATTATTTTTTTCTAAAATAATCCATTTATCGTGAATTTCTATAATTTTACTGCCATATGCTGTCACTGCTCCAAGTTGGTATATTCGTTGACGCAAAGAAAGCAAATCTTTTATGATCGCTTTGTTTTTAGCCGGATTATTTTTAGAAAAAATAACTCCGGTCAACTTAATGTAACCAAAAAAAGGCGCAGGCGCCTTATCCTGAGATACATGGGGGGAAGGGTCGGCTTTGTTTTCTGGAGATGAATCCGCCGGCTGAGGGAGCAAAGCAATTTGTGCCGCCTGATTAACCTTGGATTGTGATTTTTGGGGTTTTGCTGCGGCGGCGGCAGCATTTTTATCAGTCTTTGTGTTAATTGTTTTTTCCTTAATGAGTTCTGCTTTTAAATCATATTGTTTTGGTAATATATTCTCTTGGTAGACAGCATTTGTTTCAGAATCTTGATCACTTGGATTATCATCAGATAAATAGACATAAAAGATGAGACTAAGACAAACCAGTACAGGAAGTATAGCTATCGCAATCATTCGTTTTAGACTGACATTATTATCTTTATTCTCTTCGTTTGTATTGGATTTAAACGCTTTCATTTTGAATTCCCGTTTTTATTATGTTCAGATAATATATAATTGGTTGAAATATCGCACAATATCTAGTCTGGTTTTGGAAAATCTTAAACTTAACAGACTTTAAGTGCAAATTGAGTACCAAAAGTAACACTCCGGTTTTTGATAGGCGGTAGTATGGCTGGTGAAGCGTTTCATTAAAAAGGATACTACTAGCTGTCATTCTGAGGTCGAAGACCGAAGAATCTCCCTACGTATGCGGGGAGATTCTTCGGTCTTCGACCTCAGAATGACAGCTATAGATAACCCTGTGTTTCGGGGTGGAACGCCCCGAAACATAAATTATTTCCCAAAAACTATCCCCCTCTCAGATGATTCGGCATTGCATCTTATCAACATATAGTATATAATAATCTAAATATAAGGCTGTATTGAGTTCTTAGGTGTCAATAAAACTGTTTTTCAGCGTATATATGTTTACATACTAAACATTTTTTTCTTTGTTGTAAGGAAACAAACAGATGAAGCAAATTTTAAGCGCCGCTTTGGCAGAAGCTATAACCAACTGCCGCAAGGCCGGTGTTTTTCAACTAACCGATATTCCAGAGATATTACTTACATCTCCAACTAACAATAAATTTGGCGATTTATCCACTAATGTGGCTATGATCTTAGCCTCGCAACTTAAGCGCCCTCCCTATCAGATTGCTCAAAATATATTAGATCGGCTTAGTATAAATAATGGATTAATTGATAAAATAGAATTAGCCGGCGCCGGTTTTATAAACTTTTATATAAATAAAAACTGGTGGCAGGGCGTATTACTTAAGATAGACGAGCAGCAGCATAATTACGGCAGTTTGGATTTGGGCGCAGGGACTAAAATACAGGTGGAATTTGTAAGCGCAAACCCTACGGGACCGTTGCATATCGGGCATGGACGCGGAGCTGCGGTCGGCGATGTACTGGCTAATATTTTGGCAAAAGCAGGTTATGAGGTAGAAAAAGAGTATTATATTAATGATGCCGGCAATCAGATGTTTAATTTGGGACGTTCTGTTTTTGCCCGCTATCAGCAAAATTTAAAAAAAGACGCTCAATTCCCTGAAAACGGTTATAAGGGAGAATATATAACCGACATAGCCCGTTTGATTATAGAACAGGATGGCGCAAAACTGTTGGATATGCCGGAAGATGAGGCTGTATCATATTGTACTAAAACAGCCTCTAGGCAAATATTGAACGGCATTAAACATGATTTAGAGCGCTTTGGAATAGAGTTTGACCACTGGTTCAGCGAAACCGGTCTGTACAAAGAAAATATGGTGCAAAAAGCTGTAAGTACATTAAAAAAACGGGGATATTTATTTGAAGAACAAGGGGCGCTATGGCTTAAATCCAGCGCTTTCGGCGATGATAAAGACCGCGTTGTTATTCGCAGTAATGGCAATCCCACCTATCTGGCTTCAGATATTGCATATCACCAAAACAAGTACCAGCGTTTTTTAATAGGGTAATAGATATTTGGGGGGCAGATCATCACGGTTATGTAAAGCTGCTTAAAGCGGCGGTTTCCGCCTTGGGCTATAGCGCTGATAATTTAGATATTTTATTGGTGCAATTAGTCAGCTTGGTGCGTAACGGCGTACCGGTTGCCATGTCTACCCGGGCGGGTGAATTTACCGCTTTAGCTGAAGTATTAGACGAGGTGGGGACGGATGCTGCGCGTTTTTTCTTTTTAACCAGACGCTGCGACAGTCAGTTGGAATTTGATCTGGAACTGGCTAAAAAGCAATCTGCGGAGAATCCGGTTTATTACATACAGTATGCTCATGCGCGCATATGCAGTATACTACGTCAGGCGCAAACAACGCCTAAGGCATCTAATGTTGATTTGGGTCTGCTTAGTCTATCAGAAGAATTAGAGCTTATTAAAAAACTTGCAGAGTTTCCCTCGCTTATAAAAAATAGCGCAATAAGTATGGAACCGCACCGTATAACCTTTTATTTACAGGAATTAGCAGGTCGTTTCCATAAGTATTATCATCGGCAGCGCGTTATTACTGATGATAAAAATGCAACAAATTCACGATTAGCGCTTGTAAATTGCATTAGAATTGTGTTAAAAATATCTTTAGATATTCTGGGTATCAACGCTCCCGAACAAATGTAACCTGAGTTCCATAAAAAGGCAAAAACGTGAGCATAACATCAAATACGTTGATGTTCTGGTTTGTCTTGAAGCCGAAACAGTTAAAGATGCCCTTAAGCGGTTTCGGCTTGAGGACAAGCCGAAACATCAAATACGTCTAACCTGAGTTTTATAAAAAGGCAAAAACGTGAGCGGAACATTTCCATCTGCCAAAGCGCCCAAAATGAGTTATCAATTCAAGTTGGACAGAATCCAGCTTTTTTTGGTAATTACCGGCTTTTTGCTTACTTGCGTGCTTTGTTTTACTCTGGGACTGATGCTGGGGTATCAGCTTATTGGTTCTTCCATAAAAAAGTTGCTTCCTACCCAAGAAGAGGTAAATTCATACATAGAAAAAAGCCGGCAGAGCAGTTTTTATGATACGTTGGTGGAAGAACCGAATGGAAATAATCCAAACCTGTCGGCGCCGGTTTATGAAAAAGAAGCTCCAATTCCCACCTCAAAATACAGTCGGCAGCCCGTTGTCAACACATATAAACAAACAGGCGCAATTACTTCCTCCCGTACTCCCGTTCCCGTCAAAAAACTTCCCCAAAAAACTAAACCCAAACCAGCGGTTAAAGCCAAACCTAATACAGCCCAAAAATATGTTATTCAAGTGGCTGCTTTTAAAAACAGAACATCGGCATATAAACTGAAAGATGAGCTTACCCGAAAAGGGTATCCGGCTTATGTTTACTTAAGTAAGATTGATGATGATAATATCTGGTTTAGAGTAAGAATAGGTAAATTTACTACCCTAAAAGAAGCCAAACAAAGAGCAAAAGCCATTAAGGCAAAAACCAAGCTAAGACCATTTATAGTACCTAAATAAACCTAAATTCAACTTAATACCTATCGTCCAGCTTACCTAATTGTTGTTTCCTTCTTGTAAGTAAAAATCCAATTGAACAAAACGCACAGCAGGTAGCGAATTTATAGTATCAAATTTACTTTTACCATTTACACAAAATTCTTGACATACCCAAGAGAAAGGCTGTGTCATAATCAAGAAACAGCCCTTTTACTGTCATTCCGGCGAAGTCAGAACTCTAGTGTTTTCAACACATTATTGATTACTGTTCAAGCAAGGAATAACAAAAGGTACGATTATAATACAGCCTAAAAGTGTTGACAGATGACTTTGCCCCCATAGTCTGTGCTATTATTTAGTAAGTCTAGTCTTTGCTTAAAGGCTACCAGTAAGGTCATAAAACCTATCTTCTCATTAGTTTTAAATCAAAACTTAACAGGAATCTAAATTGTTTGCAAAAACCTTAAAAAAGAGTATTGTACTATATTTACTATGTATTACAATGTTTTTGTTTCTGACCAATATTTTTTTATTCTATAATACATACAACCAGGATTCAAACACTTACGCTGTATCCAAAATAGAATATTATCGCCAACATTACAATGAGTACAACGTAATTTATGTGGGAGACAGCAGGACATATTGTGGAATGGACCCAGAACTTTTAGATAAACTGTTGGGAACAAAATCTTTAAATTTAGCTACTTTTGCTCACTGGTTTCCTACCCAATATCCAAGCTTTCAAGACATTGTTTCTTTTATACCTTACAAGACCATTGTTGTTTGGTCGATTGGGCATCAAAATTTCAGACAAGTCCATAAAATAATTAATACAACATATCATATTGGTTTTGATAACCTGTTTAAATATTTGAGATTGGGATATTCTTTGAATTAAGTTAGTACGAATCTAATCCGAAGAGTTCCTCTATTAACAATATATACGCAAAGAAATAACTACCATAAAAAGCTAGAAAATTTCTTCACAAAGCCAGTTTTTAATAACCCG
>JAJRXT010000069.1 GCA_024276125.1 bacterium | reverse complement strand
TATGATAACGGATTTTTTGGATATTATAGACGGCAGGCGGGATATTTGGGGTAATTACCCAAACTTCTTTTAACAGATTAAATCGCTCGGGGTCTTTAGCTAAAGGCAGCGCCCTTATTTCACCTTTATTGCCTTGATAGCTGATAATCCGACCGATAAGGATTAATTCTTCGTTCATAATTCACTTAAAAACGGGGAGGAGCATCCCCCCTCCCCACCATGGACTAACTCGAGGAGTTTATTCTAATATTTCAAGCACGGACCTTTTTCTTAATTTAGTCGCAGCAGCATTGAGAATAGTTCTCATCGCTCTGGCGGTTTTTCCTTGTTTGCCGATAACTTTGCCTAAATCTTCTTTGGCAACTTTAAGTTCAATAACAGTGGTTTTTTCTCCTTCTATTTCTGTTACACGTACGTCATCGGGTAAATCAACTAATGCTTTAGCCATATGTTCAATAAGTTCTTTCATGAAATCTCCTCCACTCAGGATCGTTGTCCCTGTTATGTCAGGTACTTGAAGAAAGTGTTTAAAGTTATGTTAATTTTAATGTTAGGTAGTAGCATTAACTGACCATATGTGATTTTTTATAGCTTCATTCTTTTTAAGTAAACTTTTTACTGTTTGGGTAGGCTGTGCCCCTTTGTTTAGCCAATCAATAACCCTGTCCTGTTTTAAAATCACTTCAGCAGGTTCTTTAAGCGGATCATAAGTGCCTACATTCTCAAGATAACGCCCGTCTCTGGCCTTTCGTGAGTCTACTGCAACTATGCGGTAAAAGGGTTTCTTTTTTGCACCCATACGAAATAGTCTTAAGTGTACCGACAAGTAATATTCACCTCCATCCATTGGAAAATTGTATGTGGAATCTATTTGTATTATAGATATATTAAATCCTGATATAATTCCATATTAACATACTGCGTTTAATTTTTAAACACTAATATTCTTTTATTTTCTTTGTATTATAAGTTTAAAGCAACAATCATACCAAAAGCAGGCGATGAGTGTGCTAATCGTGTAAAAACATCAAGTTTTCTAAAAAATGTTTACTTCTAATGGAAAATGTTTGTTTTATGTTCTTTTGAGTAAAAATTAACCCGAATTATTTTTAGAATTAATTTGTGCCATTGTATACCAAGATTAAAATCAATGCCTTATCAGCTTTAGATTGATTGTCTTTTAGCAAATTAATACTAAGTTGTTTTTCAAAATATTACGGTAGTCGGGTGCGGGTCTTTCGATTCCGTTCCTTAGCCCCTACATAAAGGGTAAGCCGCGCTTACGGCCAAATCCAGCTTTAAGCTTAGGAAGTTTTTTAATCATTTTTTGCATTTGAGTAAACTGCTTTAGCAATTTGTTTATTTCTTGAACACTTGTACCGCTGCCCTGAGCGATTCTGCGACGTCGGCTGCCGTTAATTATTTTAGGGCTGCGGCGTTCTTCTACGGTCATTGAGTCTATAATAGCCTGCGTATGTACCAGTTGTTTATCATCTAATTGCGCGCCTTTAGGCATTTTAAGATTACCTGCCCCCGGCAGCATTTTAAATAGATTTTCAAGCGGTCCCATCTTTTTAATCTGTACCAGTTGTGTTCTAAAATCCTCCAAAGTAAACCGGTTAGACATCAGCTTTTGCTGTAAGTCCTGCGCATTATCTTTGGAATACATATCCTCGGCTTTTTCCACCAGAGAAAGAATATCCCCCATACCTAAGATTCTTGAGGCCATTCTCTCAGGGTGAAAGGGCTCCAGGGCGTCCAATTTTTCACCCATACCCATAAATTTAATTGGTTTTCCGGTTACTGACCTGATAGACAATGCGGCGCCGCCGCGAGCATCGCCTTCCAGTTTAGTCAGGATTAATCCGTCAATACCCACGGCATCCTGAAAGCCTTTAGCTACATTTACAGCTTCCTGTCCGGTCAGGGCATCGGCTACAAGCCAGATATAATTCGGGTTAATAGCATTGCGCAATTCAACCAATTCTTTCATTAAATCCTGATCTATATGCAAACGTCCGGCAGTATCGATGATTACTACTTCTATAGCTTTTTGCCTTGCATGTTTCAGCGCTTTTTTACAGGTTTTTACTAAAGAGCGCGGTTTTGGTTCTCCAAAAAACTCAACCCCTAATTGGTCGGCTAGGATATTTAATTGACGGGCGGCCGCCGGACGATAAGGGTCTGCGGCGACCAACATGGGAAAATGTCCGTCCTGTTTAAACCGCCGGGCAAGTTTAGCCGAAGTGGTGGTCTTTCCAGAACCCTGTAACCCTACCAGCATTATAACAGTAGGCGGCTCCTGGGCTAAAACCGGTTTTTTAAAAGGCTCTCCCATCAGGTTAATTAATTCCTGATAGACTACCTTTACAACTTGCTGGCCGGGAGAGATACTTTTTAAAACATCCTGCCCCACAGCTTGTTCTTGTACATTATTAATAAATTGTTTGACTACTTTGTAATTAACATCGGCTTCCAAGAGAGCGAGCTTTACTTCTCTTAGTCCGTCTTTTATATTCTTTTCGCTAAGTTTACCTTCCCCTCGCAACTTCCTGAATGTGTTTTGTAATCTTTCCGATAAATTATCAAACAATATAATTACCCCTTAAATTTTTCGGTTTTCAAAACAAACAGAAAACCGGAATATCCGGCTGCGGAAACTCTATTTCCAGCGTTATGTAAAATTTATAATACAGGTTAAGCTGATGCACGAAGCCCAGCAAATGTGTTGGTAATGTTGGATTTAGCAAGCTCAACCCAATCTACATTTTACTAAGGAACGGTCACAAAAGAATTTGATAGTATAGGAAATTACATTTTTTTCGTAGGCGCGGGTTTTTAAACCAGCTTTCCTAACCGGCCTAAAGGCCGGCATCTACAGCAACCTGCGGTGCGTTAAATTCTACCTTGTTTCATTAAAATGTATACATTCATTTTGTCATTGCTAATGAAGCGAAGCGCAATAAAGAATCTGCCCCCATAGGCTCACAGATTCTTCGGCCTCCGGCCACAGCATGACAGGTAAGGAATTCTTTTTCAATAAAACGCTGTACTAGCCCCTCAGGTGGTAAATATGTTCCTAAGAAGTAATTTAGCGTCCTTGTTAACATCATTAATCCAGCCGCCCCGCCCCTGAATTTATTAGAGACTTCAAGTTTAATAGACTGATAAATAATAATAAAAAAGTGTGATTTTGTCAAGTTTTTTTACAAAATCTCCCAAAAGGCGCCTACAGGACGATAGTGTTACTAATGTCACGAACTTGGGCGTTTTTGCTGTTGTAAGTATTTTGTTCTTGCAATTACTGTCACTGATATGTATAAGTATTACATGAGGGCTGTCATTTGTACCCGCCGAATTTTAATACTAAATTGTTTTTTTAAAGATAGATGGTTGTCTGGGTCGTCTCTGAGCGCAACCCCTTTAGGCTTTGGGTCAGGGACGACCCAGAGCGCCGAGGGTAAAAAATGGGATTTCCTGTACTATTTTAAAAAAAGGGGGATGATATGAAAGCTGATGTGTTTAATTTGAAGAAAATGTTTGTTTTTATGGTTTGTCTGACAATAGTATATACCGGTTTGTTTATTCATTCGGTCAATGCCGCCCAGAATTGTAAGGGAACAATTACCCAGCTTGTGGGCACGGCTTTTATTACCGGCAAACAGGAAGGCAAAGTAGAGGCTTATAATGGAATAGAGGTTTATGCGGGTTCTCATATAAACTCTTTGGGGACGATGATGTTAGAATTTAATGATGGGAGTAAGGTATTTTTATCGCCTAACAGCATTGTCGCCGTAAATGATAATTGTGTAATCATCTTAAAAAAAGGTAATGCCAATTTTATTAGCAGTAAAGGTGAGTCGATTAAATTAAAACCAAATGACAGGATAAAAATAGCCTTGGAAAGCCTTAAAAAAAAGCAGGATATGGCTAAGGTAAAGAAAGTTTTTAATAAGGTTCTTCATAAAATTATAAAAGTAAAACAGCCGACGCCGCCGGAGGTTATAGAGCCTGCCAGTCCCGCTACTTAAGGCGAATAATTCGGGAGTTAATCTTAAGGTAATGTGTATCTTCTTGAAATTATAGATATTTTACGTTTCCAATCAAAAAGCTTAGAAATACAAATCGTATCTACGGGCGTTGTGTTATCGTATTGTTTTACAAGCTGTTTTTTAAGGTATTTGCTGTGACTCGTGAAATCTGCGGGTTAATCCTCTTGCAAAAGTTTCCCAAAATGTCATTCCCGCAGTGATTTTAAAGCGGGAATGACTGTTGTTTTGCAAGATGTTCATAATGAATAAGCATGTTTTTTTTAAAGCTATTAGTAAAAAAGGGAAGACTTATGAAAAAAAAGATGGAGTATTTATGGATTCTACTCGGTTGTGCCGTTTTGATTATATGCTGGCTGCCTCAACAGGCCTTAGCCTTTGGGAATATCAAATTGGGATTGCTGGAGATTCATCCTGAGTTTAGCGTAACCGGCGGAATAGATGACAATGTATTTTTAGAACATAAGGATGAAAAGAATGATAAATTCGGTATTGTAAGTCCCGGCATAAGTTTTGTTATGGAAAAAGAAGAACGCTATTATCTGGGCATCGGATATCTGGTAGATATTATCCGCTTTGAAGATTATGATTCTCAGGACTATGAAGATCATAAACTAAGCGGCGTATTTAATATTGATTTTCCCAGCGGGTTATTTATAAACCTAGATAATTTTTATAATGATACTTCAGATTACGCCACCAGTGAACTTACAGACCGTATAGAACATAAACAAAATAACGGCGCAGTAATCGTAGGATTAGAATTAAATGACAACTTTAAGCTGCAAGCTGAATATATTTCCGATTATCTTGAATATGACAGAAGTAAATACGACTATCTAAATTATGTTAAACATACGTTTGGACCTGCTGTTTATTGGAAATTCAGCCCCAAAACCTCGGCGCTGGTGGAATATCATTACGGAGTAGTGGATTACTTTGATGTAGATGACGGGCCGATTGATAAAAGCTCAACCTTTCATGAGGTTATGGGCGGGGTTACTTGGAAGATAACCGGTAAATCAACCGGTACGCTAAAAGGCGGTTATCAGTGGAGAAACTATGATGAGGAATATACTACCAGTGGAGCAAAAAGGGATGATAAAAACACCTGGGTGGCATCCGGTGAAATAGATACTAAATTTACTCCTAAAACCTCTGTTTATCTGCTTATAAGCCGCTCTATCGTAGAATCTACCTTTACCAATAATGATTATTATGTAGAAAATTACGGTTTTTTTAGAATTACTCAGGAATTGTTATACAAATTAAATCTAAGCTTGGGAATGGGGTATGCGCAAAACAGTTATCGTTTCAGAACTATTGATTATGAAACTGGCAAAAAAATTAGAAGAAAAGATAAAATCTTTGATGCAAAGGTTAATTTAGAATACAAAATTCAAGAATGGCTGATTGCCGGCGGTGAATATAATCATCAAGCCCGTGATTCAAATTCAACAATCCATGATTATGACGATAACAAGGCCAGTCTTTATTTGAAGGTTATGTTTTAATTTGTCGCAGCGGGTTTTTAAACCCGCCCCCTGGCCGACCTAAAGGTCGGCAGCTACAGGTATTTATATTTCGGGGGGAGAAATCCAGAAAGATACGATCTGAAATGTTTTTGCCAAAATGTAAACAAAAAAAAATAAATTATCTGATAGCGCTTGTTTTGTTGTTTTGGGCGGGTAATGTAGCTGCAATGGATTATGCCGGTAAGACCAAGGATCAGGATTATCTTATCGGCGCGCATGATATTGTAAAGATTACTGTTTATGAAGAACCGGATTTAACTAAAACCGTCAGGATAACAACTAATGGAATGCTGTCTTTTCCGCTCATAGGTAGTATCAGCGTAGCTGGATCAACTGTAACTGATTTGGAACATACGCTGACTCGTCTGCTGGCCGAAGATTATCTGGTAAACCCCCAAGTATCCGTTTTTATAGAAGAATATCACAGTAAGAAAGTTTTTGTATTAGGCGCTGTAAATAAACCATGCGCCTATGAACTTAAAGGTAATACTACTGTTTTAGAGATGATTTCAAGAGCGGAGGGGATTACCGCAGACGGCGGCAGCTCATTGGTTTTATTGCGCAAGATATCTGATGATAAGAGCGTTAAACCAAATCCTGCCGGCAAGCCAATCTTTATCGATCTAAATAATTTGTTGATAAAAGGAGATATCAGTCAAAATATTCTTGTACAAAATGGCGATGTTATTCATATCCCCAAGGCTGATTCGATTTATGTCTTTGGCGAGGTGAAAAACCAGGGTCATTTAAACTGGAAGATAAAACTATAAGTGTAATGCAGGCCATAACTATGGCCGGCGGACTTACCAGGATTGCCGCTCCAGGGGCTACCAAAATAATAAGGCTGGAAAATGGTAAAGAAAAAAATATAGCGGTGGATTTAAAAGACATAATGAACGGGGATAAAGCTAAGGATATTGTCTTAAAAGCTGAAGATATGGTAATTGTGCCGGAGAGTTTTTTCTAGGGGCGTGTTTCCCAGCCAATGTTCCTACGCTCCCGTTGGTCGCTGCCCCCATTTTCGATGTTTGATGTTTCGGCTTGAGACAGGCCGAAACATAGAATCTGACACCACAAATAACCGAAACAGTGACTTAAGGGAACTGTCACCCTGAACGAAGTGAAGGGTCTGTCCTCCATTGTACGGGCAGATTCTTCGCTGCGCTCAGAATGATAGCAAAATTATTATTGATGACTGAATTTACAGAAGACAAACAAACCAATTTAAAAGATTATTTATGGGTAATACGCAAGCGTAAATGGAGCATAATCGCTTTTTTGGCGATCATTATAACCGTGGTGAGCGTTGCTTCATTTAAGATGAAACCCGTATATAGGGCTACTACGCAATTGCTGATAGAGAAGGAAAATCCGAATGTTTTGTCATTTGAAGAGGTAATGACGTTAGATACCTCTAATACCTACTATTATCAGACTCAGTATAAAATCTTAAAAAGTCGTTCATTGATAAAAAGGGTTATAGATAAATTGAATTTAAAGGAGAATCCTGAATTTACCAAGCAAAAAGATAATGTGTTTTTTCAAATTAAATAACGTATAAAGACTTTGCTGGCTAAACAGTTTAAAGGCCTTAAAATAACGCAAAACAAGACTGATTTGGTAGATGAGCTTTTGGATGATTATATAATTATAGAGCCGGTCAGAAACAGCCGTCTGGTGGATATTTCAGTTGAATCACACGATGCCGCACTTTCAGCTGATATAGCCAATACTTTAGCCGGCCAATATATTGATCAGAATATGGAGCTTAATCTGTTTGCCTCAAAACAAGCCGGCAGTTGGCTGTTAGATAGAATCGGAGAGCTTAGAAAGAAAGTAGAAGTTTCAGAACTGGCCTTACAAAAATATAAAGAACAAACGAATATTCTCTCTTTAGAAAAAAGGCAAAGTATTATTTTACAGAAAGTCTCAGAAATAAATACCAAAGTAATAGAAGCAAAAACTAACCGCATCGAGCTGGAAACCCGATATCAACAATTGGCTCAATTATCTAAACATCCGGGAATGATAGAATCTTTACCGGCTGTAATAAACAATGAACTAATCAGAGAAGTTAAATCTGAATATGTCAAATCACAGCGTGAATACTCCGATCTTTCTAAAAGATATAAACACAAACATCCTAAAATTATCAGAAGTAAATCACAAGTAGAGCTGCTTAAAAACAAAATTGCATTAGAAGTGGATAAAATTGTAAATAGTATCAAAATAGAATATGAAGTGGCCAAATCAAGGGAGAAGTCTTTAGATAACAGCCTGGATGTCCTCAAAAAAGAAGCCCTTAAGATGAACCAAAAGGGAATTAAATACGGGGTATTAAATCGAGAAGTAAACAGCAACAAAGAAATGTATAATATATTGCTTAAACGCCTTAAGGAAACTAATCTTAGCGGAGGGTTAAAAAACAGTAATATACGAGTGATAGATATCGCTGAAATGCCGATTTTGCCGATAAGACCTAATATAGGGCTTAATCTGCTTTTGGCTTTGGCGTTAGGCTCAATAACTGGTATTGGGATGGCTTTTTTCTTTGAGTATATGGATAATACGGTTAAAAGCGCCGAGGATATCGAGCGTTTTATTAAATTACCCTTATTGGGTTCTATTTCTATAATCAAGCAGAAAAACGGTAATCAGCCTGAAAAAATAGCGGCGCTAGACTCCAAATCAACTATTTCAGAAGCATACAGAGCGCTGCGTACAGGAGTTATCTTCTCTTCTACAAATAACCAGCATAAAACACTGTTAATTACCAGCGCCGAGCCAAGAGAGGGCAAAACCGTCACAGCGTGCAATCTGGCGATTACTATGGCGCAGATGGGCAGTAAAGTCTTACTTATTGATTCTGATATGCGCAAACCAAGGCTGCATAAGGTTTTCGGGGTGGATAATTCGGTTGGCTTAAGCAGTTTGTTGGTGGGACAAAGCAGTTTGCACGAAGCTGTATATCAAACTCAAATATCTAATTTGATGATTCTGCCCTGCGGACCAATTCCGCCCAATCCTTCCGAGCTGCTGGTATCAAAAGGAATGCAAAACTTAATTAAAGAATTAAAAGGAAAATTTGACCGCATTATCTTGGATTCGCCGCCTACTGTTGCAGTAACCGATTCCACGATTCTAAGCAATATATGCGATCAATTATTATTGGTGGTATCCTGCGGTAAAACAACCCGAGAGGTGATCAGCAGATGTAAGAAGTTACTGTCTAATAAAGGGGCGCAGCTACTGGGTATAGTATTAAATAATTTTGATATAAAACATAGAGATCATTACTATTCCAAATATTATTATTATTATAATTACAGCTATGAAAATAACGGTAGGAAGAAGAAACGTCGTCCAAGAAGAAAAGCGGAGGCGGTTGGTTAAATAATGATAGACCTGCATAATCATTTATTGCCGGGGCTCGACGACGGACCGAATGATTGGTCTGAAACTCTTAATATGTGCAGGATGGCCTATTCTGACGGTATTAGAGTTATAGCCGCCACCCCGCATATAAATTCCCGATACACTATATCCAAAAAGGATATTTTAGATAAAGTAAAGTACCTGGAAGGTTTGCTTAAAAAGGAAGATATTAAGCTAAAATTAATCCCAGCCGCTGATGTACGCCTGGATGCCGCATTATTTGATTTGTTGGATAATGACGAATTAATAACCTTAGGCGGCAAAAAGCGCTATTTACTTTTAGAAATACCGCCGTTTGACGTGCCTCAGTATATTAAGCGATTTGTATTTGAGTTGCAGTTAAAGGGCGTAATTCCCATTATTACTCATCCTGAACGGAATGCAGCCATTAAAAAAAATCACGAGCTTTTGCAAGAATTGGTAGACCTGGGGGCTTTGGTACAGGTTACTGCTATGAGCTTAACCAATGGTTTTGGCTCTATGACCAGGGGCTGCATTAAGAAATTACTACGCTCTGATATGGTGCATTTGCTGGCAACTGATGCACATTCTATAAAAAAACGTCCGCCATTACTTTCTTCAGCAGTGAAAGCTGCGGCAAAAATTGTAGGCAGGCAGAAAGCGCAAGCCTTAGTAACCACCAATCCGCAAGCAATTATTGACGGGTGGATAATATAAAATGAGTCCAATATAAAAATGGCTGATTTTATTACACTGTAGGGGCAGGTTTCAAACCTGCCCCTACAATATTTAGGTTTCGGGATGTCTTATCCCGAAACAAGTTGCTCACCATTAGGTGTTGTTTCGGGGTGAGACACCCCGAAACATAAAACTATTTTGTGCTTAAAAGACTTTTTGATGTTTCGGCTTGTCCCCAAGCCGAAACATCGAAACATCTGCTCGCATACGCAGGTAGGGGTAGGTTTTAAACCTACCCCTACAGGATAACAAAATCAACAAATTTTATGTCGAACTTAAAGTTAAACAACATTGTGCCGCTAAAGCTTGCTGGGACTGTCAATATGATAAACAAAACAATCGAAGCGGGCGTTATATTTTTACTGATTTTTACTCCCTTGGCTTTCGGTGCGGTACATGTATGGGCGTATTCGGTTATGCTGTTTACGGTCAGTTTATTAATGGCGCTGTGGGGGATAAAATTATTACTCATTGATTCTGATAAAAAAGGGCTGCCGGCAATAGTTAATATCTTAATATTTTCATTTATCGGGTTGATTGTTTTTCAATTAATACCATTACCTACTCAAATTATTAAGTATATATCGCCAAACAGCAGCGCTGTTTATAAAAGTAAAACCATTTCATTATATCCATATGTCACCAAAATAGAATTATTAAAGGTATTAGCGTATTTTGGTTTGTTTTGTCTGGTAATATATAACTTAACGCAAAAAGAGCAGATTAAGCGCATAGCGCTGGTTATTGTCTTGTTGGGCTGTTGTGAGGCGTTATATGGATTATCCGGTTATAAATATATTTTCGGTTTTGAAAAAAAGTATTATACGGATTGTGCAACCGGCACATTTATAAACCGCAATCATTTTGCCGGTTATTTGGAACTGGCGCTACCGTTTAGTATTGGGTTTTTGATTTATTATGCCTCGCGCCTGCCTGCTAATTTGGTGAAGGGGATACGCTGTTTTATCGCCAGAATAAGCAGTGAGGCGGGAGCAAAGGTTATCTTATCCGGCTTGGCCTTTATGATTATGCTGCTGGGCGTCTTTTTCTCACGCTCCCGGATGGGCGTTATAAGCGTATCTGTTTCATTGTCAGTTGTAGCTCTTATGTTAATGGTAAAAAAAAACGGCTTATCGGATTGCTGGTGTTTTTGATTTTCACGGCATTTTTAACCGGTATGGGTTTTGAGGGTAATTTACTGGTAGACAGATTCTCTGTTTTATCCGATGAGACGAAAGAGGAAACCGGCAGGTTGCAAATCTGGCGGGATACTTGGTTATTAGTTGAGCAATTTCCTATATTGGGAACCGGTTTGGGCGCCTTCAGCTATGCCTATCCGCAGGTAAAGAGCATTAATGTTCAAGCCAAATACTATCATGCGCATAATGATTATCTGGAGCTTCTAACTGAAACCGGTTTGGTCGGATTTTTAATACTTATAAGCCTGCTGGGTTATTTATTTATACGTTTGGTAAAAAGGGTAATCAGGGGACGTGAGCCTTGGGGCGTTGCTATGGGAATTGCCGGTATTGCTGCGGTCTGCGCTGTATTTTGTCATTCTATAGCGGATTTTAATATGCACATTCCGGCAAATGTTGCGCTGTTTTCGGTGGTTTTGGGTATAACTTACAATTTGTAATTCAGCTTGTACGGTATGATGTCTTTCGCTGTCATTCTTAAGGCCGAAGTCCGAAGAATCTCCCCCCGCAACAGCGAGGAGATTCTTCACTGCGCTTCGCTGCGTTCAGAATGACAGCCATCTTAAGTCAACAGCATTTGGTTATCGCCCCCGAAAGATACAATTCATAATGCGCTTAAAGGGTATCTTACTTATTGTTTTAGCGGTATATATGTTCATTTTAACCGGTAGAGATTATTGGGCGCATAAATATTATCCGCTTGAATTTAGCTCATTATGGCAAAATGAGTTGGTAAAACAACCTATAAAGGCTTTAAGAAAGGCTATACGTATATCGTCTGATAATGCGGATTATTATCACAAATTAGCGAAGGTACGGCTTGATATGCTGATAAATAATACTGATAAAGCAGATAGTGCATTGTATCAGGAAGTTGTAGATAATAGCGAGATTGCAATAAACAAAAATCCGCTAAGCGGCGAGTATTATATAACTTTAGGGCAGGCTTATGCTCTGATTACTCCTGAGGCGTTTAATCGGCAGGCTGCGGGCGCTTTTGATAAAGCGGTAGATTTAAATCCAACGGATATATATTCGCTATATAGCGCCGGATATTATCGTCTTTATAATTGGAATTATCTAAATAACAAAGAAAAATTTCAGACTATCAATCAATTAAAAAAACTGATCAGCATAGACGAGCGTTATTTTAGCGAGATACTGTTAGATTGCTGGCAGATTACCGGCGATTATAGGCTTACCTGCCGGATTATACCGCCGAAGGCTTTTAGGCGCAGGGAATTTGCCAAGCTTTTGGCCGATAGCGGGAGGTTAAAAGAATATGCGCTTGAAATGGCCAAAGCAGAATACCTGATGCTTAACTCTATGCAGGAATTAAGGCAGAAGGATAAGGGATATTATGAATATGCAGCCCAAAAATACCCTGAAGAATTAGGGTCTTCGATGTTTCGGCTTGTCCCCAAGCCTAAAGAACTAAACATCGGGAAGCCTGTCATTCTGAAGCCGGAGGCTGAAGAATCTCCCCCCGCAACAGCGAGTAGATTCTTCACGGAGTTTATCCTCGAGCAAAGCGAAGGGCTTCGCTTCATTCACAATGACGGTTGTACGAATAAACAATATGAAGCGCTTAACTTAACAACATTGAGGGTCAGGGACGACACAGAGTACCGTGATTCGGACAGCTTAACCATCCGCTATATAAATAAAGCCCAATGGCGGGGTAAGTCGGGAAAAAACGTATATAAAAACGGGGCAATGTACTGGTCTGGCAGTATATCTGCGCCGATAGTCTTAGAACAAGGTAAACATAGTTTATATATTAGGGCAAAGGCAGCGCCTGCCGGCGGTATCTGGCCGCTTATGGAGGTAAGGTTGGGCGATGATATTGTCTATATGACTTATGTAGATAAAAATAATTGGCAGGAGTATAGCTTTTATGTGTTCCGGTCTGAAGCAGGCGCTGCTAAACTTACGGTTTCCTTTGTGAATGACGGCGGTGATGTAAAAACCGGCGAGGACAGAAATTTATTTATCGGGGATGTAAGGATAAGGTAAAGCTAACTGAATTACTGTAGGGTGGATTAAGGGGTTTTATATAACCGGTGTTCTTATATATTTGAATAATATCAAATCGCAAAAGAAGTTACCCCGAATCCACCACGCCTAGCGGCGAGCAATTACAGGTGTGGTGGGTCCGCGACCATAGATAGCATACGCTCAAAGCGCATGCCAAGATATATCACAATACGGGCTTGACCCACCCTACTACTATAGAACATAGGCAACATGAGTATAGCAAAAACCATATTTAAAAATTCGGCCTATCTTATATCCGGCGAGGTTCTAAGCAAAGTCGCCGTTTTTTTCTTTAACATAATTATTGCCAGGGCGCTAGGGGTAGCTGGTGTTGGGAAATATACCTTTGCAGTGTCATTGGTATTGACCTTTTCCATAATTATTGATTTTGGTACAAATGTATTTTTATTGCGGGAAATACCCCGGCATAAAGAGCGGCTGTCGTTTTATATTGGCAATATCTTTACCATGCGGCTGTTTTTTTCAGCGGTTTTCTTTGTAATTATGGGCGTAGTGGTAAAGGCGTTGAATTACTCCGGCCAGATGCAGGCATTGATCTACATACTTTCATTATGGGGGGTGTTAATAGGTTTTTCCTTTGTCTTTAGAACAGGATTTAAAGCCGTAGAGAGAATGGAATATGAGGCTGCTATTAACCTAACTTATAATATCCTTGGCCTATTTTTTACGCTTATTTTGCTTAAGGCCGGTTTTGGAATTATGGGGGTAGCTGTTTCGGTTTGTCTGGCTGCTATGATTAGCTTGGTTGTTAGCCTGATATTTTTTTGGAAGAGGTTTTCTCGTTTTAAGCTGCAGATAAATCCGTCTTTCTGGATAAACACTATAAAGGAGGCATTACCGCTGGCTGTAAGCTGGCTGCTGATGTTTCAATTCGGCAAGGTGGATACGCTGATGCTTGCCTTTATGCAGGGAGATAAGGCGGTAGGCTTTTATAATGCCGCGTTCAGATTGGTTATGACGTTATTTTTTGTCTATGTATATACTACGCATTCGGCCTTTCCAAAAATGTCGGAATATGCTTTTAGCGCTCCTGAAAAATGCAGTCAGATTGCCGGTAGTTTATTAAAATCTCTCTTTACCGTAACCTTGATGATAAGCATAGGGATTTATCTTTTTTCGCCTCTAGCGATAAAAATAATCTATGGAGCGGCTTATGTTAATTCAACGGGGGCGCTTAAAATTTTATGCTGGGTACATTTGGTAAATGCCCTATGCTACGTGTTGCTTTATGTGGTAAACGCTAAAAATATGCAGAAGATTAATGTTCTTTTGGTAGCTGCGGCTATAATTATGGATATAGTTTTAAATTTCATATTAATCCCCCGATACAGCTATATGGGCGCTGCTTTTGCCACCCTGATAAGCGAGATATTCCTACTTTGCATGTTGGCCGGTTATGTCTTTGGAAGTAAATATGTTTATCTAAAGGATATTTTATTTAGTATGCAGGATTGGCGGCTGATCAAAGGATTAGTCAGTATACAAGGTTGAACCTATTATATGTTATTGAGAATCAAGTATGACAACTGAGCTTACCTTACAAGGGCAACAGCCCTTTATTATTGTTTTAATAGCTTTGGCTATGGGAGCATCTATCGCTATCTCTCCTTTATTGACCGGAGTTTCTCTGGCAATGTTAATCTTTACAGCTTTGTTGCTGTTTAATATACAAACAGGAGTGCTTATTGCTATTGCCTTTACCCCAATGTGGAATATCTGTGTTTTGCATCTTAATATATTTGATTTGCGTATCAGCCAGTTGATGTGGGGGTTGATTTTTATAGCCATAATATTACAAAAAATGATCAATCGTTCGGAGATTAAACTTACCAACAAATTGACCAAACCGCTTATATTACTGATTGCCGCAAGTTTTTTATCTATACTGGTTTCCAATTATCCAATTATCAGTCTTAGAGAATCGCTTCAGTTGCTGTATTTTGCGCTGGTTTTCAGCATGACAATAGGCACATTAAATGAACAAAGGTTAATTAAAAAAGCCGTTACAATGCTTCTTATTTCGGGGGCTATTTTTATAGCATTCGGGGTTTACCAAGGGATAACCGGAGTAGCGCCTTTTCCTCAAATTGAAATTAATCAATTAGGGAATATTAATTTTGTGCAACAAGGGGTATGGGAACAATATACTGGGAGCGGATATTTTATAAAAAGAGCAAATTCATTTTTTTTGAGTTGTCCGGCGACTGCCGCCCTTTCGATAGCAATACTTATGATTGTTATGAGTTTAATTATGGCAGATCAACTGGAGTTTAAGAAAAAAATAGCATTATATATCTTATTTACATTCGGGACACTTTTACTTTTTATGACCTATTCAAGAGCAGGTTATATAATTTTTCCATTTTCCCTTCTTTTATTAGGTTGGCAAAAAAAAAGAAACACCCTAATCATTATAACTATTACAGGGCTGGTTGTTGGAGTGTTGTGTTTGACCCCCGCTGTTTCCAGTCGTTTGCAGGATATGTTTTCTATAAAAGAAAGTTCTAACCAAGGTCACCTAACCTTATGGCTGCAAGCAATTATAATGTTTTTAAACAAACCGTTGTTTGGCTATGGCGCTGGTACTTTTAGAATAGAATCAACCAATATATCGCTATTTCATGTGTTTTATCGGTCAATGAATGTTATGGCTCCTCAAACGCGCAGTTTATATTTAACTACTGCTCCTGATGCACATAATATGATCTTGCAAACTTTTGCCGAAACCGGAATAGTTGGGGGGGCAGGTTTGTTATGGGTATTATACGCTACCCTAAAAAATATGTGGACAGCCATTCCTCGTGCAAAAAGATATTATGGCGATATTTTTATCGGATTATTTGTGGCGGTTATAGCTTTTATATTGATTAATTTAACTTTAAATGCCATGCAGATAGAATTTTTCTGGGTTTTATTGGCTATGGGTTATAGCGCTGCGAATATTTTAAATAATAAGCCAAAACCGATTGAGATATAACGTATATGCTGCCGTTGTGAAAAGTCTAATACAATTAAACCATACATAGTATATAAAGATAATGAAACCAACGAAAAAAAAATATAATACATTAAAGGCTATTCTATGTTCTGTTATTGTCTTTTTGTTATTTATAGGTATTTGGGAGGTTATCTTGCGCGCTACTCATTTGTTTGGAGCGCGAATTTCCTGGGTGCAACCGGATGCCGTACTAGGCTTTCGCTTTGTTCCCAACCACAAATATTGGTATAATAAGGAAAATGACCATCCGATTACGGGAAAAATCAACAAGTTCGGGTGGAGAGATAAAAACTGGAAACTTGATAAACTAAAAAACACATATCGAATTGCTGTGTTGGGAGACAGTTATGTGGAAGCTCTTCAAATCGAACAAAATTCAACCTTTTTGAGCTTGGCAGAACAAAGATTAAATAACAAACTAAAAAATAAAAAAGTAGAATTAATGAATTTCGGGCGTTCTGGTTTTACTCAGACTGAAGAATTATTGGTACTAAAAAACGAAATCTTAAAATTTTCTCCTGATATGGTAATTTTGTTTTTCCTGCCGGAAAACGATATTAGAGACATAAATAAAAAAACAGCGCCTGATTTATTGCGTCCTTTTTACAATATTTCAGAAAATAAGAAACTTATTCTAAATACGGATTTCTCCATAACATATCAATTCAAAATTAAATCCCTCATTAATAATTTTAAACTTCACTCGGCGCTTATTTCTTTGTTTTGCTATCGACTAAACGCCTACTTAGCCCAAAAAAACATAAATGATAAAAAAGATATATCAGTAGCCGAAGCATCCTTTAATAAACTAGATAAATATCTAAGCTTGTGTACTGCTAATCCTGATCCTATATATTTAGAGAATTACAGATTAAATAAATTATTGATCAAAAATATTGTTGAAAATTGTAACCAAAATAAAATCCGTTTAATACTGATTACTATTAATACCCCTGCTTATATTCCAGAGATTGAGGGAAAATATAAAAACATTGACCCGAGTTTCAATGCCGAGTTTTTTGAAGACGAACTGAAAAATTATGCCGAATCTCTCAATATAGATTATTTAGGATTACAAAGAATATTCAGTTCGTATTATAAAAAAACTGGCATTCGTTTGCATTGGAATCATTGGAACTATGAAGGACATAAGCTGGTAGCGCAAGCTCTTGCTGGAAAATTAAGCTCAATAATATCACAATAAAATCATAACAAGCTCTTTTGAATAAAGGCATAAATCACCATGAAAATCTTGCAAATCAACAAGTTTTATTATCTTCAAGGGGGGGCGGAAAGGTCTTTTTTTAACCTGGGAAAAGTTTTGGGCGCTAAAAAACATGAAGTAATACCATTTTCCATGCAGCACCCCCAAAACAAAGCGACTTCCTATAGTCAATACTTTGTAAGTTGTGTAGATTTTAATACAAATGGTCACTTCTACCCTAAACTTACAATGGGTATCAAATCCATATACTCTGTAGAAGCCAGAAAAAAATTATCCGAGCTTATAAAAACCGCCAAACCCGATATTGCTCACATACATGCCTTTTGCTATCAATTGACCCCTTCGATATTTTTTGCTTTAGAGCAAGCCAGTATACCGATTGTACAAACATCTCGTAACTATAAGCTTATTTGTCCCAATCAGCGTTTGTTTAACTTATATAGTGAAAAAATTTGTGAGGCTTGTAAAGGCGGGCGTTATTATAAGGCTATAAGTAATAAATGTATTAAAAATTCTTATTCGGCAAGCGCTTTAGGCTGCATGGAAGCATATATTTATCATGCTTTGGGTACTTATAGCAAAACCATTAACAAAATCATTGCACCAAGTAATTTCTTACGTAAAAAACTGATTGAGTTTAGCCTAAAGCCCGAACAGATTACTCATATTCCCAATTTTGTTAATATTCAGGATTATATTCCCTGTTTTGATTATTCGGATTATTTTGTCTATGTAGGCCGTCTGGCTGCCTTAAAGGGTATAAATACCTTGGTTTCAGCCATGAAACAGATAAAAGGATACAAACTTTACGTAGTTGGTACAGGTGAATTAGAAGCGCAATTAAAGGATTATGTGGTTGTAGAAGGCATAAATAATATCAAATTCTTAGGCTACAAACAGGGGAATGAACTAAAAAATATTCTAAAAAACAGCATGTTCAGCATAATCACCAGCCAGTGTTATGAAAATTGTCCCAATTCAGTATTGGAATCTTTAGCCTTGGGTAAGCCGGTGATTGGCGCTAATATCGGCGGTATTCCTGAATTGATTAATGACGGGGTGGACGGATTATTGTTTGAGCCTAGGAATGTGGATGACTTAGCCGCAAAGATTCAGTATCTATTGGATAACAAACACTTATTACCTGAAATGGGGCGTCAAGGCCGAAAAAAAATCGAACAAAAATATAACGCCCAAACACATTATGAAAGGCTCATGCAGTTGTATGAAAGCGTATTAAATAAAGGAAAAGTCCATGAAAGTCCTACTGCTTAATGCCCCGCCGATAAAAGAGATGGGAGTTACCGGCCAGATATATCCCCCTTTGGGCATACTCTATCTGGCATCTTATGCTAAAGCGCATATGCCGGATATTAAAATAGCGGCTATTGACGGATATAAGGAAGATAAGAAAAAGCTGGTACATAGAATAATTAAATTTAAGCCGGATGTTTTGGGCGTATCCTTTACCACTCAGGCCGCTACCGGCGCATATTGGCTGATAAATGAGCTTAGAGCTATAAATAAGGATATAAAAATTGTTGTCGGCGGCCCGCATCCTACTGTAATGCCGGCGGAGTCTCTGCACAAATCGGCTTGTGATATAGTCGTTATCGGAGAGGGTGAGCTTACCTTTTTGGAAATATTACAAAAAATCGAACAGGAACAGGATATAAGCCGGACAGCCGGAACAGCCGTTATGATTGACGGTAAAATCAGGCATAATCCTGCCCGTCCCTTAATTGCAGATTTGGACAGCATTCCCTATCCCGCCCGCGATTTACTGGATATAAAGAGCTATCCGGGTTATTTATACAAAAAATACCGTCATGATACGGATATGATATCCGCCCGCGGCTGCCCCTTTAACTGCACCTATTGCGCAAATCCGGTATGGAAGCAGCAAAAGCCCTGGTACCGCCTGCGCTCGCCTAAAAGCGTAGTTGATGAGATGGAATTTATTGTTAATGAATACGGTATCAGGGAGATTTTCGATGAGACTGATGAGTTCAATGGCAGCAAGCGCTGGGCTAAATCAGTCTGCGATGAGCTTATAAGCCGTAACTTAGATATTGTCTGGAAGGCTCAGATGCGCGTGGATAATGTAGATGAGGAGTTAGCCGATAAATTGAAAAAATCCGGCTGCTGGATGGTTTTATTCGGCTTGGAAAGCGCAAATCAGAAAACCCTTTACGGAATCAATAAAAAACAAACCATAGCTCAGATGGAGCGGGCTTTATCTATTATGAAACAGCGCGGAATAAAATGCTTCGGCCTGTTTATGGCCTTTAATGTCTGGCCGGAGGACGGACGCTTTGCCTATGAAGATAAAGACGATTCACTAAATACCTTGAATTACATCAAAAAATTACTTAAAGAGAAAAAACTCGATCTATTCGGCTGGTCTATGACTACGCCCTATCCGGGCAGTAAATTATATGATCTGGCCATAGAATGCGATCTGATAGACGAATCATATATCGGTAATTGGGAAAATTTTGATTCCGGCGAGAATTTCCTGCTTAATTTGCCTGATGTAAATAAAAAAGACTGGTTTTATGTTATAAACGCCGGTAAAAAATTGCAGGCTAAGCGGCTGCTGGCAAGCGGGACGTTCAGCTTGAGCGCACTGCCCTTGTATATCAAGAAGGGCTGTTCATTGGTCAGCCGGATGATTAGAGCTTAACAATGTGCATACTTTCGCAAATTGCCTGTAGGGGCGGCTGCGTGGGTTTGTGACCCTGTCCCCGCCCGAATCACGGTAATGTCGTTGTAAGGTGAAAAGCCCTTCTTGGCCTGTCATTCTGAGGCCGGAGGCCGAAGAATCTGTGAGCATATGGGGGGTAGATTCTTCACTGCGCTTCGCTTCATTCAGAATGACGGCTGCCTTAAGTTTATGTCTCGGGGTGTCTCATCCCGAAACACAGCCTATGTACACTGTCAACCTTGAATTGACGGGCTTTCACCCTCATCCCCCTCACCTCAATCCTCTCCCCCTGGGGGAGAGGAGGTTTAGAAATCCCTTCTCCCCGGGGGGAGAAGGTTAGGATGAGGGGGAATAAATTTGACCGACAGATTAAACTTGACACAACACTAGCGCTTAAGCAATTGGTTTCGGGGTGAGACACCCCGAAACAGCGGTCATTCTGAACGAAACGTAAGTGTAGTGAAGAATCTGTTCACATATGGAGGGAGATTCTTCGGCCTCCAGCCTCAGAATGACAGGGAATGAATAAGGTAAGGTGAATTATGTCAGCAAAAAAACCCATAGACGCCGTTTTAGCAGTTACATACAGATGCAATGCCCGCTGTGTTATGTGTAATATCTGGCGGGAAAAACCGGTGATAACGGATGAGATTGCACCGTCTGAATACGAGAAACTGCCTGTATCATTAAAATACATTAATATAAGCGGCGGGGAACCCTTTTTACGCGACGACCTGCCGCAAATTGTACAAGCGGTTAGAAAAAGATGCCCGCATGCGCAAATTATAATTTCCACCAATGGTTTCCTGCCGAATCGTATTTACGATATGATGCAGGAGATTTACCGGATAGACAGTGATATTGGCATAGGCTTTTCATTAGACGGTATTAACGGGATGCACAATTATATAAGAGGGGTTGATAAGGGCTATTTAAAGGTAATGGATTCTTTGGAAAAGATTAAGCGCTTGGATATTAAAAATATTCGTTTTGGCTTTACGGTATCTAGCGATAATGTGTCTGATTTTAGTAAGGTATATGATTTGGCGCAGATTAAAGGGATAGAGTTTAGCTCGGCGGTGGCGCAAAATTCCGGTCATTATTTTAAAGTAGAAAATAATTCATCTCCGGCTCCTGACAGCCTAAAAAAAGAAGTGGAGTATATCTTGTATAATGAGATAAATTCATTTTCGCTCAAAAAATGGGCTAGAGCTTATTTTGTGCAAGGCTTATACGATTTTGCCTGCGGTAACGGGCGGCGCCTGCAATGTAAGGCTGGCAGTGATTTCTTTTTTATTGACCCGTATGGTAATGTTTATCCCTGTAATGTATTAGATAATATTGTGGGGAATGTACATGAAACCCCTTTTGATGAATTATGGAATAATGATAAGGCGCATCAAATAAGGCAGACCGTCAGCGCCTGTCAGTCAAAATGCTGGATGATTTGTACTGCGCGCACCGCTATCCGGCAGCATCCCATAAAGGTTGGCTGGTGGATGTTGAATAAAAAAATAAAAGCGCATATGAGGGGCGAGGCGTCCCGATCAATTTAGGGGGACAATGCTGTTGACTTAAGGAAATTGTAATTCTGAACGCAGCGTAAGTGAAGTGAAGAATGACAATTTGATGTTGGGGTGTCTCACCCCGAAACATACGATGTGTACAGATTATTCACTTCACTCTACTCCGTTTCGTTCAGAATGACAAAAAAGGGAATAGACATGAAAATCGGCGTTATAGGCACACTTGGGCTTCCGGTAACTTATGGGGGCGTGGAACGCCATGTAGAGCAATTATACAGCCGGCTTGCGGCCAGAGGGCATGATATAACTGTATATTGCCGAACGCACTATACTGATCGTAAAACAGACGATTATCAGGGAATAAAATTGGTTAGATTCCCTTCTATACGTACCAAACATCTGGAAACCATAAGCCATACATTTATATCCAGCTTAAATTCGCTATTTTCTGATCTTGATATTATACATTATCATTCCTTGGGTCCTTCATTATTTTCATTTATACCGGCGCTTAAAGGGCAAAAAAGCGTGGTAACTATTCACGGGCTGGACTGGCAAAGGGAAAAATGGGGCAGGTTTGCCAGTTGTTATTTGAAATTATCAGAGTTATTCGCTCTGTATTTTCCTAAAGCTACCATAGGCGTATCTAAAAATATTCAAACATATTTTATGGATAAGTACCGGCAGCATATTAATTATATACCCAATGGAGTAAACATTCCAAATAAAATCCCCGCTGACAAAATCAAGCAATGGGGACTGGAGACAGACGGGTATATTCTATACGTAGGCAGGTTGGTACCGGAAAAAGGCTGTCATTATTTGATAGACGCCTATAGCAGATTAAATACCGACTTAAAATTAGTAATTGCCGGTGATTCGCGCTTTACAGATAAATATGCTGATTCCCTTAAAAGATCAGCCAGTAAAGATATTATATTTTTGGGCAATGTTACCGGAGTCAAACTGGCGGAATTATTTAGTAATGCCTATTTATTTGTTCAACCCTCGGAACTGGAGGGGCTATCTATAGCGCTGCTTGAGGCTATGAGCTATGGCAGGTGCGTATTAACCAGTGATATCGCTGAAGAACTTGAAGTAACAGCAGATGCCGGATTAAGCTTTCAAAATAAAGACAGCGCTGATTTAAGGTAAAAATTACAATTACTGATCAATGAACCCGCACTGGCAGATGAATTGGGAGATAAGGCTAAACAGCGGGTTAAGCAAAACTATAATTGGGAGGGCATTACCGATAGCGTGGAAGCGCTGTATTCTTCATTAATCTGATACGTAACATTGGTGTCAGTTTGTTTTTGGCGCTATTGTAATAATCGGGGTGATGTGATATTATAAGCATATAATTTATAGCATATTTCCAGCCATATTATTATCTTATTTAAAACGCCATGTTCAAAAAAGAATTCATCCTCATTCGACCAATCGCCATGGTATTTGATTTTTTGGCTATTCTGCTGTCTTTTATTACAGCCTACCATTTACGAATTTATCTATTAAAAATAATTCCATTCGGCAGTCAGACCAGTCTAGGTGATTATTATGGTTTGATATTGAGTATTATCCTTTTATGGTGGTGTTTTTTCAATTTAGACGGCGCCTATCTTAATGACAGGTTTTCTAATCTTAAGCAAGAATATCATACAGTAATAAAAACCGTCTGCTTTGGTACTCTTATTATTCTAAGCGGAGCTTTTTTATTAAAAAGCAATACTCCGCCTAGAAGCGTTATTATCTTGTTTGCTGTAGTTAATTTGTTGATTTTATGTATCGAAAAAAAACTTCTTTTTAAGTGGTTCGGCTATTTGCGAAGCCGCGGATATCATAAAATCACGGCGGTAATTGTAGGCGGCGGAAAAATGGCTGAGCGCTTGTTATCAGACATTAATGGGCATCCTGCACTGGGCATAGATATTGTAGGTCTGGTTTGTCCCGTTGGGAATAGGGCTATTTCCGATAAATTAGACAATACCAAGGTATTGGGCACGGCTGAAGATTTTGTAAAGATTTTGCATCGTAACCCCGTAGATGAGGTGATTTTTGCTGTTGCAAAGGGCGAAGCCAATATAGACGGCATGCTGGCCGCGTGCAGGCAGGAGGGTATAAAGGTTCGTATTATGATGGAGTTGTTAAGCGAGGGCGCTAAGAATATCAACGTTGAAAAGCTCTTAGGTCATCAATTTTTAACTGTATCGCATATTGTACAACAGGAATGGCAGATATTTTTAAAACGGCTGCTGGATATAGCGGGTTCTTTAATCGCTCTTATAATCTTATCGCCGGTATTTGTAATTATTGGGTTGCTTATAAAGCTGGATGACGGCGGACCATTATTTTATCGCTGGCAGGTGGTGGGTTTAAATCAGAAGCCGTTTACCAGTTGGAAATTTCGCTCTATGGTAGTTGATGCTGATAAATTAAAAAAGAAATTGCTTTCAAAAAATGAAATGCAGGGGGCGGTATTTAAGATGAAAAATGACCCCCGAATAACCAGAGTCGGCAAGTGGCTGCGTAAATTCAGCATAGATGAACTGCCCCAATTATACAGCGTATTAAAGGGTGATATGAGCTTAGTGGGACCTCGTCCGCCGCTTGTAACTGAAGTAAACCGTTTTAATAATATGTATCGGAGAAAACTGTCGGTAAAACCGGGTATTACCTGCTTATGGCAGGTGCAGGGACGCAATAGGATTCATAAATTAGAGCAATGGATAAAATTGGACTTGGAATATATTGATAATTGGTCATTATGGCTGGATTTTAAGATTTTATTTAAAACTGTGGGAGTGGTAATAAGCGGAACGGGCGAGTAGGCGGTGGCATTACGCAAATATGTCATTCTGAACGAAGCGCAGCGCAGTGAAGAATCTCCTCGCTGTTGCGGGGGGAGATTCTTCGGCCGAAGGCCTCAGAATGACAGACTAAAACGAGAATGACAATGCAAACAAGGAGGCGCTTATAATGCGCGCATTAGTAACCGGCGGAGCCGGTTTTATCGGCTCTCATACAGTAGATGCTCTATTAGCTAAAGGATATCAGGTAAGAATCTTAGATAATTTACAAAAACCGGTGCATCTTATGGGTAAACCGGATTATATCCCTAAAAACGCTGAATTTATTTTAGGCGATGTAAGAAGCCGGTGGGATTTGGAAAATGCCTTAAAAGGAGTAGATATCGTATTTCACTTTGCCGCATATCAGGATTATTTAACGGATTTTAGCAAATTTTTTCAGGTAAATGCAGCCGGTACCGCCCTTATATACGAGATTATTGTTGAGAAAAAAATACCGGTAAAAAAGGTTGTCGTAGCATCATCTCAGGCGGTAATGGGAGAGGGAAGCTATTGGTGCGATAATTGTATAACGGTTTTTCCCAATATCAGACCGCTTGAACAATTAGAACATGGCGAATGGGAGGTCAACTGCCCCAAATGCGGCGCCTGGGTTGAAGTTCAACCTTCTGATGAGGAAGTAATTAATGCGCAAAACCAGTATGCCATGTCAAAATATTCCCAAGAGATGATTACCATAAATTTGGGCAGAAGATATGCCATTCCTTCTGTTGCCTTGCGCTATTCC
>JAJRXT010000068.1 GCA_024276125.1 bacterium | reverse complement strand
ATACCTAAAGCGCCTGCTGGTGGGCGGATTTGAGCGGGTATATGAGATAAACCGTAATTTTAGAAATGAGGGTATCTCAACCGAGCATAATCCTGAATTCACCATGCTGGAATTTTATATTGCCTATGCCGATTATAATTGCTTAATGGAATTTACTGAAAATATGTTCTGCGATCTGGCGCAAAAACTTTTGGGTAAGCCGCAACTGGAATATAATGGTCAGACGATTGAGCTTACTCCCCCTTGGGATAAGCTGTCCATGGTAGATGCTATTGTCAAATACAGTGATATTACTGAAGCGGATTTAGCCGATAGGTTGAAAAGAAAGGAAATAGCCCAAAAATTGGGCATGCAAATAAAAAAAGATACGCCGGATGGTAAGATATTGGTGCATATTTTTGAAGAACTGGCAGAGGATAAACTTATTCAGCCGACTTTTATTATAGATTTTCCTAAAGTGGTATCGCCGCTGTCTAAGTCCAAGCCGGATAATCCTGAAATAGTAGAGCGTTTTGAGCTTTTTATTGCCGGCAAAGAAATTGCCAATGCCTTTTCGGAATTAAATGACCCGATAGATCAGCGATTGCGTTTTGAAGATCAGGTAAGACAAAGGGCGGCGGGCGATGATGAGGCGCAGGTTATGGATGAGGATTTTATCCGCGCCATGGAACACGGTATGCCGACCGCCGCAGGCGAGGGTATAGGCATAGATCGACTGGTAATGCTGTTTACAGATTCGCAGTCAATCCGCGAGGTAATCCTGTTTCCGCAGCTTCGGGCGGAAGGGTAAAGGTCAATCTTGTTGACTTAAGAACACTTTTATAATAAAAGGGCTTTTCTTAGCCTGTCATTCTGAGGCGGGAAGCCAAAGAATCTGCTCGCATATGCGGGTAGATTCTTCATTCCGCTTCGCTTCATTGGCAATGACAGCTACCTTAAGTCATCAGCATTGAATGCGGGGGGAAGCCTGTATTGTCAAAGGCAAAATTCCTGCTAAAAGAATAGAAATCCCAGCCTTTTCCTTAGCGGGAGTAAAGGCGGCGTAAGGTTATTGGCAATTTAATTTGGAGAAAAATTATAACTTGAGTTTTACTTTTTCACCTATGCTTCAGATTTTTTCAACAAAACAGAAGTATTTTTAATGAAAATATCTCTTGGCAATATACAAAGTGATTTAGGAGGCTTTAACCGGCTAATTACCCTGCTGGAGCAGACAAAAGATTGCGCCTTTGAAGATATAGAGATTGATCTGGCTTGCGTAACTTGGTTTGAGGCTAATATGTGCGCTCCCTTTGGAGCGATTCTATATAACATTGGCCGCCGAATAAATTCGATTAAAATAACCAATATTAATCCCAATGTAAAAGCTATTCTTTCAAAAAATGGTTTTTTGTCCAACTACGGTCGGGCGGCAATGCGTGATATATATGGGACTACCATAAAATATAAACGCTTTGATACTAAAGATGATCGTTTTTTTGGTTTATACATTGATCGACTTTTGACTAAAAGCGGTATTCCCCGGATGTCCTGCGGACTATTAAAAAAATTTAGAGAAAGTATCTTTGAAATTTTTAGTAATGCAGTAATCCACTCTAAAACCGAACTCGGTATATTTTCATGTGGACAGGAGTTTCCAAAGAAAAAGCGAATAGATTTTTCTATTGCTGATTTGGGTATAGGTATCCGCCAAAATGTAAATAAAAATACCGGTTATAATTTTACGGCTGAAGAAGCTATAAAATGGGCTTTAGAGGGAAGGAATACTACCAAAAGGGGACCTATTCCTGGAGGCTTGGGCTTAAAATTATTGCAAGAGTTTATTCAATTAAATAAGGGTAGAATTCAAATTGTTTCTGATAATGGATATTGGGAGTTATCGCCAAGAAGAGTTTGGACAAAGGGCTTATCACATCCATGCCCTGGAACTGTGGTAAACATTGAAATAAACACGGCAGATGAGATATCTTATTGCTTAAGTTCTGAGATTAACCCCCAAAACATTTTTTAAGAGGGATTACTATGAGTACCCTGATCAACATACAAGTATATGAAATTGTGGGAAGTCCACTTTGTATTGCTTCAGATGACGGGCAAAAGATATATGACCAAATAGCTGTTGCATTGCGAAAAGGGCGAAAGGTAAACCTTTCCTTTCTTAATGTAGATGGATTAACTTCGGCATTTCTCAATGCGGCAGTAGGACAAATTTATGGGGAATTCCCTGAAGAACAAATTAAGGCTAGCCTTTCGGTATCAGATATAGAACAAGACGACCTTGCGTTATTAAAACGAGTGGTTGAGACTGCTAAGGAGTATTTTAAATATCCGGCTCGTTTTAAAAAGGCACAACAGGATGT
>JAJRXT010000067.1 GCA_024276125.1 bacterium | reverse complement strand
TTGCGGCGGACTAGACGAGCTTATCAAACGATTTCGAAAACACATATGGCGCTTCAATGCCGGTTGGATGATAAATCCACTTAAGCTAAATCTGAAAACTTACGCTGAATTGCTATAGTTATTTAAGCAACTATGCTTAGTAAGACAGCGGTGAAAAAATGGAAGAAGGTACTTGAAATTTTGCCGGAGCAAGAAGAATACCACAAAAAAGCAAAAGAAAAATTATTGAAATATCAGGTAGATAGTTTATAATCACTTTGTAAATAAAAAAACCTTTCATTACGTCTGATTTTCCCCTATAATGTAGCATCTTTTAAAATAGTGGGTTTAGTAATATACTACGATATCTAGATAGCCTTCTTGCTTTTACCGCCATTATTTATAAAATTTGGACAAATTAAGCCGTAGTGTGCTTTATAAGTGAGGTCAAAAGTGAATTGGTTAACCTTAATCGGATTATTAGCGGCAATATGTACAACTGTTTCATTTTTACCGCAAGCCATTAAAGTCATAAAAACCAGGCACACAAAAGACCTATCCTTGGGGATGTATTTAATATTAACAATTGGAGTATTTTTATGGACAGTATATGGAATTCTTATTAAGGATATCCCCCTTGTCCTTGCAAATTCAATAACTTTTCTATTTACCGCTACTATCTTGATTCTTAAAATTAAATACAAATAAATTTTTTATGCCAGGCTGCATTCAAAAATACATTACTTCTGTACTGTGGGGCGCAATGTTGTTGACTTAAGGAAATTGTTATTCTTAAATGATTGGTATTCCCTTGAAAAGGCGCCCTCGAAATATGTCATAACGCCATGGACAGACTTTCGATTCAATTAAAAACTATGGCGAACAAAAAGAGATGGTAAACAATGGATATTTATGTTGGGAATTTGGGTTATGATGTGACTGATAACGACCTCAAGGCCGTTTTTGAGGCCTACGGAGAAGTTGCATCTGCAAGAATTATTATGGACCGTGATGCCGGTCGTTCCAAAGGTTTTGGTTTCGTGGAGATGCCTAAAAAAGAAGAAGCCTTGAAAGCGATTGAAGCGCTTAACGAAACTGAACTTAGCGGAAGAAAGATTATCGTTAATGAGTCAAGACCAAAGCCCAAGGGCGATAAGCGTAGCGGCGGCAGATATGGCGGCGGCGGCCGCAGCGGCGGCGGATATGGCGGCGCGGGCGGCAGAGCCCAACGCGGCGGCTCCAGCGGCCGCAACCGCTAGACCAAATAATTCGGGGGTTAATCTTAAAGCAAGGTTTACCTTCTTGATAGTATATTATCCTCTTGTAGGGGTGGGTTTTAAACCCGTCCCCTACAGGCAGACTTGAAAAAGAAATACTCCGCAACGGAAGCGTAGGGGAAATCCCCCTAAAACGGATTGGGCGACACGCCCTGACTGCATTTTTATGGAGAAATAGTGGCACAGGAAGAAATATGTATTGAACGCCTAGTATATGGAGGGTACGGCCTTGGCTATTTAAATAAACAAGTGGTATTTGTTCCTTTTAGCGCGCCCGGGGATAAACTCTTGATTGAAAGAACATCTTTTCGCAAAGGGGTTCAATGGGGAGAAATAAAACAGATTATTAAACCTTCACCTTCTCGTACCACACAGTTTTGTCCTAATTTCGGCGTCTGCGGCGGCTGTCAATTTCAACATATTTCATATTCTTCTCAAGTGCAATTTAAACAGCTTACATTGCAGGATACCGTAACCCGCTTAAGTAAACTCAGGGATGTCAAAATAAACCCTTGTATTGAATCTCCTATACAGAAAGGATATCGCAACAGGGTAAGGCTGCAATGGATGGATAAATGCGGCAAAAAGGGACTTGGTTTTTATAAGCCGCGCAGCCATAAGTTGGTTCCAATCGAACATTGTCCTATACTTTCTGATGAAATAAACAAATGCCTTGGACAATTATTCTTACATCTTTGCAAAAATCCTATTAGTGAGTTAAGAGAAATTCAATTAACCAAGGGCAGCGATTCTCAGGTTTTATTAACTCTTATAGCGCATTCTTTTCCCAAATCGAATTCTTATCTTAATAAACTTCGGGACAATGTTGATGTTTCAGGGGCCAGTATTTGCGTTAAATCAATCAATAAAACATTGTGGGGGGCAAAACATACAAATGTTTTTGTAGAAGGAAACAAATTTCAAGCCGGCAATAATGCTTTTTTTCAAGCTAATATCAGTTTATTGCCTAAACTTATTCAATATATACTAAAAATCATTACAGCAAAAAATATTAATGCAGGGATCGAGCTTTATGCCGGAGTCGGGGTCTTCAGCGTTCCTCTCTCCCGTAAGGTTAAAACATTATTTGCCGTAGAAATAAACCGGCAAGCAGCAACAGATGCCGTTACTAACTTGGACATCAATAAAATTAAGAATGTTGTACTCTACCCATTATCTGCAAAAGACGGACTGGATATATTATCTGCTAAATGTTCCCCTGAGCTAATTCTCATAGACCCTCCCCGAGAAGGGTTGTCTAAGACAATCTGCAATAAATTAATACAAATAGCGCCGCAACAACTTATTTATATATCTTGTAATCCGTCTACTTTAGCCCGGGATTTAAAAATTCTTTTGGATTCCGGTATATATGAAATTTCAGATATACAGCCCTTAGATATGTTTCCCCATACATCACATATTGAAAGCGTGTGTAATTTGCAAAAAAGAAACTAATCCGAAATTTTCGGGACTTAATCTTAAGGAAAAATGGCTATTGAGCTAACTCCGAAAATAATTACATTCTGTCATTCTTAAGGCCGTAGGCCGAAGCATCTCACTCGCATACGAGAGCAGATTCTTCACTCCACTTCGTTTCGTTGGCAATGACAGCTAATAAAATTAAACAGCTTTGGTTTCGCAAGATAACTCTAGCAGCCATTTAAGGAAATGTTTACCTTTTTGAAATTATAGACATTTTCGCAATGATTTGCCCATATGCGGATTAACTCTTATCAGCTTATATTAACCTGAGTTCGACATAAGAAAAATTAAAATGTTTTTATATATCAGCTAGTTGGTGTTTTGTATAGATTTGATTGACGTAAAATTTTTGTAGAAGAGCGACATATCCCCTCTTGCTGTAGGGGCGGGTTTGAAACCCGCCCCTGCAAGATAACAAAATCAAGAACTTTTATGTCGAACTCACGTTATATTACGTATAAGTTTCTCTTGAATGTAGGGTGGAGCAAGCCCATATTAGACAAAAAGCCTAAAATATATTTTGGGCTTACGTTATCTGATAATTGCGGCTCCACCACATCTACCGGCGAGCAAAGGCGGTGGATTCGGGGCAACTTATTTGCTGTTTGGTATGACTTATTTACAAAGTATTTCTGTAATATATGCCCAAACGTCTACTTTTGATAAATCCATGGATTTATGATTTTGCAGCTTATGATTTGTGGGTTAAACCGCTGGGGCTGCTTCAATTGGCGGCTGTTTTATAGAAAAACGGCTATCAACTAAATCTTATTGATTGTTTGGACAGATATCATCCTGAATTACTTAAATTACAAAATATCAAAACGCCGAAACATAAAAAGTATGGCTGCGGCAAGTATTTAAAACAGATAATAGACAAACCCAAGCCTATTAAAAATATTCCCAGATTATATGGCAGATATGGTTTGCCCATTGATGTATTTTGTCGGCAGCTTGCGCTAATTCCCACCCCGAATGCAGTGTTGATAACTTCCGGTATGACCTATTGGTACCCGGGGGTATTTGAGGCTGTCCGCCATATACGTCGACAATTCCCTAAAGTTCCGGTGGTATTAGGCGGGACTTACGCTTCATTATGTACGCAGCATGCCCGCAGATATTCAGGCGCTGATTTGGTTATTGCTGGCGCCGATTTGTTACATATAATTCCAGCTATTATGGAGACGGCGGGGGCTTCGTCTGCTGAGAGCAATTGCTGGATTCCTGCTGATATAAATGAATTCCCCTATCCTGCCTATCATTTACTTACGCAAAATTCATATATTTGTGTGCTTTCCTCCCGCGGCTGTCCGTTTTCATGTAGTTATTGCGCATCAAAACTGCTGCATCCCCGCTTTGAGCAGCGCCGCCCTGAACTGGTAGTTAAGGAAATCGAACATTTTTACCGTAAATTGCATATTAGGAACTTTGCTTTTTATGATGATGCCCTGCTGGTAAATGCAGATAAACATATACATTATATTTTGGACGGTATCATTGGTTGTAAAATCAAAGCTAATTTCCATACCCCAAATGCCCTGCATGCAAAGTATATAACCTATCAACTTGCCGATAAAATGTATAAGGCGGGTTTTAAGACTATCAGATTAGGTTTAGAAACTATAGACCCAAAGCGTCAAAAATATTCCGGCGGCAAGGTTAATCTGGCTGAATTCCAACAAGCCGTAACCAATCTTAAGCAAGCCGGCTATAATCAGAGAGATATTGGCGCCTATATTCTGGTGGGATTGCCTGATGTGCCTATAGATGAGATATCAGAAACAGTAAAAAAGACGCTATTTTTGGGTGCAAAACCTATATTAACCGAATATTCCCCTATTCCGGGAACGAGACTTTGGAATGAATATAAATTCAGGGGTGATTTATCAACTGATGAGCCGCTGCTACATAATAATTCCTTAGTAGGTTATTACCCTAATGTAAATCAAGATGTAATTGAGCTTAAATATCTGGTACAGAAGCTTTATCTGGAGTTGGGATAAGAATTTATCAGTAAATAAAACGGCTTTTTATGGATTCTGGTGGCGTAGAATTTTGTTTTATGGGTAAGTGGCTGATTTATAAGACCTTGTTCTCCGATCGCAACAAATCGAAACCGGAGACAAGAATGTATATATTTTAATTGTATGGAAAATCCATTTTATCCCTTTGTAGCAGCGGGTTTTTAAACCCGCCCCATGGGCAGACCTAAAGGTCAATGCCATTTTAGTTAAGGAAATTGTCATTCTTAAACGAAACGAAACGAAACGAAGTGAAGAATCTGTACACATATGCGAGCAGATTCTTCGGCCGAAGGCTGAAGAATGACAGGCTAAGAAAAGTTTTCATTATAGTATAAAGCTTAACTTAACGGCATTGGACCTAAAGGTCGGCATCTACTAGGTAGTCCTACAGTTGTACTGTTTTATTTATTTACCGAGAATTACCTGCTAATATATGCCAGCAGTCCGCCTGCTATAATCAAATCCCGCTCCCGCCGGTTTAGGTTTGTTTTTAATACTATATCAATGTTTTTTGTTTCATTATATAAAACAAGCGTATCTTTTTCTTTGATGCCGGTAATTAGATTGCCAAGTTTAAGTCTATCTGAGGGTTCCATGTTTTCATAGTTTTTAATATCTGAAAACACCAGCGGTATTATACCGTAATTTATCAGATTATTCCGATGTATACGCGCAAATGATTTGGCAATTACCGCCTTTATTCCCAAATACATAGGGGCAAGCGCCGCATGTTCTCTGGATGATCCCTGCCCGTAATTCTCGCCCCCTACGATAATACCGCCGCCCTGTTCTTTGGCTCTGGCTGCAAAATCGGAATCCAGATTGTAAAAAACATATTCGGATATAGCCGGTATATTAGAGCGCAAGGGCAATACTTTGGAGCCGGCCGGCATAATATCATCCGTACTTATACCATCCCCCAATTTTATTAATACATTACATTCTATATTATTTTCTAAGGGCGCTTTAACCGGAACGTCTTTTATATTGGGTCCTTTTATCACCTCTATTTCCTGCGGATTATCAGCAGGCGGTAAGAGGCGGTTATCCCTTATCAAGAAAGTATGCGGTTCGTCTACTGTATTTATATTAATATCGCTGTCTAAGGGGGCAACCATCTCTCAGGTTAGAGCAAACAAAGCAGCCGCCAGAGGATTGCATAAATAAACGGAAGCCGCCTTATTACCGCAGCGTCCGTGAAAATTGCGATTAAACGAGCGCACGGATACAGAGCCGGTTGCCGGAGCCTGCCCCATACCGATACAAGGGCCGCAGGCCGCCTCCAGCAGACGTACGCCTGAAGCTATTATGGTTTGCAGATCGCCTTCGCGCGCCAGCATCTCATATACCTGCTTTGAACCCGGATTAATGGTCATACTGACGTTTGGAGCTATTGTGCGGTTTTTTAATATTTCCGCTACGGATTTTAAAGTTCTATAGGAAGAATTGGTGCAGCTGCCTACGCATACCTGATCTACTTTAGTACCTGATAAACTTTTAATCGCTACCACCTTATCAGGGCTGTGCGGTTGGGCAATAAGCGGTTCAATCTGCCCTAGATCGACTTCTATTATATCATCATAATCCGCATTATAATCGGCTTGCAATTCCGTCCAGTCGTTTTCCCTGTTTTGGGCAATCAAATAATGCCTGGTGTGCTTATCGCTGGGGAATACGGAACAGGTAGCCCCAAGTTCAGCGCCCATATTAGTTATAGTCGCCCGCTCGCTTACGCTTAGAGTAGCTACTCCGGGGCCTCCGTATTCAATAACCCAGCCTACTCCGCCTTTTACGCTTAATCTGCGTAATAATTCCAAGATTATGTCCATAGCAGTTACCCATGGGCGGTTTAATTTGCCGTATAGCCGCACTAACCTTACTTTAGGCATAGTAAGCTCATATGCCTCGCCTCCCATAACGGCGGCAATATCCAGCCCGCCGGCGCCCATTGCAATCATCCCCATGCCTCCGGCAGTAGGAGTATGGCTGTCGGAGCCCAGTAATATTCCGCCAGGCGCTGCGAATCGCTCTAAGTGTAGTTGATGGCAAATACCGTTTCCAGCGGGAGAAAAATATGCCCCGTATTTGGCTGCCGCAGTCTGTAAGTAGCGGTGATCATCAGGATTGCGATGGTCGCTTTGTATAATATTATGATCAATATAAGATACGGCCAATGGTATTTTTATCTGCGGTATGCCTATGGCCTCGAATTGCAAATAGGCCATAGTACCGGTGGCATCCTGAGTAAGCGCCTGATCAATCGCCAGTTTTATTCTTTCGCCGGCTTTCAATTTGCCTGACAGTAAATGTTTTTTTAATATTTTTTCTACTAAATTATATCCCAATTTATATCCTCCAATTCTTGGTTGCTTTTTTTGCTTATTTTATATTATGATATAAAAACGCTTGTTAACGGGTTTTAAAAACCCCGCAAATTACTCTAAGAATGTTTTTTTATGGTTAAATAATCATATAAATACAACAGCAAGATGTCAACTTAAAAAAGCTTTCTATACTCAATCAGCTTATAAATAATGATTTTCAAATTTTTAAAAATTAATGGGAGCATAAAGGACACAAAGAAATAATAAAACAATTTGTTAAACCCTTTTGTTAAACCCTTTGTGCTCTTTGTGGTAAAAAAACTATTGCAAATTCACAATTTATAACCTTGTTGAATATAATAGCTAATGTTACCCAAAGCTCGTTTTTTTAAATGTAGGGTGGAACAAGCTGATATTGTAAATGAGCCTAAAAAAAATATGTTGAGTTACATTTTCTGATAGTTGCGGATCCCCCACACCTAGCGGTGAGCAATGGTGGTGAATTCGGGGTAATCTTTTTTGTAATTTGGTGATTTTAATTTATAAAGTATAAAAGTATATCTGTAATATAAGATCCCTTAATCCACCCTACAACAGTATGATTTTTTTGCATAATGATGAGTAAGTAATTTTAGCGCCGAATTATTTTACACAGATTTAACATTTTGGAAATAGTTAAGAAATCTTCTGTCTATATAATGCAGTACTTAAATACAAGCATATTCAAGGTTCCCTAGCAAGGTCTTCGCTAAATAATAAGAGCTTTACCCTATGAATGGGTTAAATATGGCCGGATGGTTTTCGGTCAGCGTAAGGATACATAGCAAGAAGATATTGCCCGGATTTGCTATGATCTAAAAAAATGATAATAAACCAAGGAGGAAGTATTTTATGCCGCAAGATGTAATTAAATTTTGCAAGGAAAACAAAATAGAGCTGGTAGATATAAAGTTTAATGATCTACCCGGATTATGGCAGCATTTTACTATACCGTCATCAGAGCTTACGGATTTAGATGATTTAACCAAGAGTATTTGGGTGGAAGGAATCGGTTTTGACGGCTCCAGTATCCGCGGATTCCAAAAAATTCAAGAATCCGATATGATTTTAATACCAGACCCGTCAACCGCTATTATTGATCCTATCTGCAAGGTTCCTACGCTAAGTATTATCTGCGATATCTACGACCCTATAACCAAAAAGGCCTACAGCCGCGATCCCCGTTATGTAGCCAAAAAGGCTGAAAAATACTTGAAGTCTACAGGTATTGCCGATACCAGTTTTTGGGGGCCTGAGGCGTAATTTTTTATTTTTGACGATGTTCGTTTTGATCAGACCGAAAACAGCGGTTATTATTTTGTGGATTCCGTGGAGGGCGAATGGAACACCGGACGCAGTGAAAACCCCAATTTAGGCTATAAACCGCGTCAGAAAGAAGGTTATTTTCCGGTACCTCCGCATGATTCACATCAGGATTTGCGAAGCGAGATGATGCTGGCATTAATTAAAGCCGGTATTCCTATTGAAGTGCATCACCACGAAGTGGCTACCGGCGGGCAGGCTGAGATTGATATGAAGTTTGACACCTTAACTCTCATCGGCGATAGAATGCTGCTGTATAAATATATTATAAAAAATATCGCCCGCAAGCACAATAAAGTGGTAACCTTCATGCCCAAGCCGATTTTCCAAGATAATGGCTCCGGTATGCACACTCATCAGTCTTTATGGAAAGACGGTAAAAATATATTCTACGATCCGGCCGGTTATGCCTTGATTTCTCAAACCGCTAAATATTATATCGGCGGACTTTTAAAGCATGCCAACAGCTTAATGGCATTTTGCGCGCCTACCACCAATTCATATAAGCGTTTAGTGCCCGGTTATGAGGCTCCGGTAAATCTGGCCTATTCGCAGAGAAATCGCAGCGCGGCAATACGTATTCCGGTATATACCGACAGTCCCAAAAGCAAACGAGTTGAATTCAGACCGCCGGATGCCTCTGCTAACGGTTATTTGGCTTTTGCTGCTATGCTGATGGCAGGATTAGACGGTATTCAGAACAAAATAGACCCGGGCGAGCCTATGGATAAGGATATTTATGAGCTTTCCGCTAAAGAGGGCAGACATATTCCCACCATACCCGGTTCATTGGAAGAAGCGCTTAACGCCTTGGAAGCGGATCATGATTATTTGTTAAAAGGCGATGTATTTACACCTGATGTGATTGATGTGTGGCTTGCCTACAAACGTGAAAAAGAGATTAACGAGCTGACATTAAGACCGCATCCATATGAATTTTATCTGTATTTTGATATTTAATGGCAGTCGGGTTTGTCCTTGAACCTGTCATTCTGAGGCCGAAGGCCGAAGAATCTTACTCGCATATGTAGGCAGATTCTTCGCTTTGCTTCAGAATGACAGGAAGCGGAAAGCCTTTAATTCAATATGTTTCGGGGTGTCGCCTATGTTTCCTATGTTTCGGGGTGTCTCACCCCGAAACATAGGCTTAGCGTTAGGCGGGTTTTTATGCTTCGGGGTGAGACACCCCGAAACATAAATTTGCCTTAAATATTTATATTCCAATATCTTTTTTTAGATTTTCTATCCCGATTTTGGATATAAAGCGGCCTAATCGTTGCTTTTTATCATGTTGTTTATAATAGGAAATGATTTTATCCACCACATCCAAAACCTGCTGATCATCTAAGCCGTCGCATAGCAGTTCGGCAATCTGAGGGGATGCGCCGGCATTTCCGCCGACAACTATTTTCCAGCCCTTAGATGTACCGATTAATCCCAGGTCCTTAACCCATGATTCCGCGCAGCAGTTTGCGCAGCCGGACACCCCGATCTTAAATTTTGAGGGCAGCGGCATACCATGATATTTATCGTCAAGCTTCATTCCAATGGTAACGGCGTCTGTTTTGCCTCTTTTGCAAAATGTAGTTCCAGGACAGAATTTTATACTGCGCACGCAAAGTCCAATGGCCGCCGCCGGTTTCATTTCAATATCAGCCCAAACCTTATCTAAGTCTTCTTCCTTTAATCCTACAATAGCGATTCTTTGAGCGGATGTACATTTTAATGCCTGAGCATTATATTTTTCTGCAACATCTGCAATTTTCCGCAATATTTGCGGAGTACAAAGCCCGCCGGGTAAATGCGGGGCTATGGCATATGTATTATAATCTTTTTGCAAAATTGCGCCTTTGTCTAATAAATCAGTTTTTTTCTCCAGCATAAAATAATTTCTCCTTGTTGTTTGTGAAAATTCAATTTGATAAAATAATTTGCCTTTAGATGCTCTTTATTGTTTTTTAAGCATACCAGATATAATCTATATATTCTTTGATTAAAGTCAAGAAAAGAATTTGAAAAAAAATTATCTTTCGGGGCGTCTCACCCCGAAAGACCCGGCAGTGAGCAATAGTTTCGGCATGGGATATACCGAAACATCAGGTTATTTATATTTGTCATTCTTAAGTCCGTAAGGACGAAAAATCTACTCGCATACGGGAGCAGATTCTTCACTACGCTTCGCTTCATTTAAGAATGACATGATTAAAACCTATTATAGAAATATACAACATACGAAAGGCATTTGAAAAAAATATTATCCCTTATGATTTTTTTATACTTAAGCGAGGCGTAGCATATAGCCAGTGACGACTATTGCTGTTACTTGTAAAATATATTAACCTGTGATAAGATGTTGACAAGGATAGGGTTAGGAGGGTTAGAATTATGAAAAAGACTGTAGTCCTTTTATCTGCCTTATTATTTTTTCAATTTCTGCTGTACCTAAAGCCTGCTTTTTGTAAAACTCCTAGTATAACCCTGCAAAATTTATCAACGCAAAACAATCAACTATATGAATCAGGAGATATAATAGGTATCTATGTATTTGAAAGCAGAGCAGGCCTACAGGCCGGCGGCGGCTGGATATCTATTAGCTGTTCTAGTGTAAACTATAATTTAAGCGCTAAGAAGCTGGAAAAATCACCCGATAATAATTATTGGTTTTATTATTGGGATACCCGCGGGCTTGCACCTGATTCTGATTATCGCATAAGTATAAAATTATACGATAATGAATGGATAAGCATTTCGGCAGGCAGTTTATTTAAAAATAATATAAGCATTTTAACCCCGCCGCCCGTAAGACGTGATTTGGTGAATGTATCAGATATAAGCCAGCCCTCAATTGGCGTTGATACACTTATTAAGCGAATTTATCGCTTGGGCTCTGTTTATAATGGCAGTCTAGGATATGGCTGGAGCCATTCTTACAATATATTTATAAAAAAGAGACCGGGCGGTTTAATAGCGCTTTTTGATGCTGATGCTAAGCAATATCTTTTTAAACCCCATTTTGATAATTCATATATATCAGCTTCCGGGGATTATAGAAAATTATCTAAATTACAAAACGGTAATTTTATTCTAAAAGATAAATACGGTACGGTATATTATTTTAATAAATCAGGTAAATTAGCTAAAATCATTACTAAAAATAATAACCAGACCACTTTAGAGTATGATGATAAGGGACTGCTGCGTACAATTGAAAATCCCTCGGGAGGCAAAATATCCTTTAATTATAACTGGTCAAACAAGATATCATCTATTAAAAACTCATTTTGGCGTAAGGTTTCATATAGATACGATGCAAAAGGACGGCTTGTATCCGTAACCGATCCCATGGGATATAAAACTAAATATGATTATGACGCCCAAAATCGCCTTAAGACTATCTCTTTCCCCAATAAAACCCATAAGTTTTTTGATTATGACGAACAAGGCCGGCTTATTGCCGTATATAATGACGAGGCTGAAAACCGTCTTTCCTTAACCTATCATAAAGAAAAACCGCAGATTATCCTTACCAATGCCGCAGATGAGCGATTTTTCCTGCACTATAATAACTTTGGTATGATTACCCAAATAAAAGACGCATATAATAATAAGCTTGATTATATATATAATGATAAGCAAAATTTAGCTAAAATTACCAAAAATAATAAACTCAGCTTAAAATTAAGCTATGACAAAAGAGGCAACATAACCAGAGTGGTGGAAGCGTCTAATGAAATTATTTTAATTAGTTATGAAGATAAATATAATCAGGTAAAAAGCTTTACAGATACCAAAGGTAATGTATTACGTTTTTCATATGATAAAGACGGTAATTTAGGCGAAGTATTATATCCGAATAAGCTGGCTGAGAAATTTGTCTATAATGCCGCCGGTGAATTGATCGAAAAAACAGACCGTAAGGGACGCAAAATACACTTTGAATACAACTCGCAAGGCCGGCTTATTAAAAAGAAATATCCCAATAATACTACCACAAGTTTTTTATATGACAGGCGCGGCAATCTGATAGAAGCGGTCAACAAAACAATTAAAATCAAGTTTGATTATGATCGCTTAAATCGTATTATAGGGGCGTCTTATTTTAGCCCGGAGAGTGAATCGTATAATATTTTATATAAATACGATCCGGCTGGTAATCGTATAGCAATGACTTATCCCGACGGCTATGTCGTAGCCTATCAATATGACAAGGCTAACCGACTGATGGCTATTAAAGACGACGGGCAAGGGGAGCTGGAGAAATACAGCTATGATAAAACCGGACGCAGATTAAGCAAAAGAATACTAAAACAGGTGGACAGTCCATTTACATACAATAAGGGAGATGTTTTAAATCTAATCTATCAAAAAGTAAGCAAACCCATAGATTCAATTTACAATACGCAGAATCCATATCACGAGCGCCTGTTTAGCTCCAGCGCTATGGTTGATTTTGATGATTATGTATATAATCCGATAGTCGAATTGATAAAATTGCCGGCTGTAAACATTAATTTATTTAATCGGATTGCAGCGGGAGGGGAGGTTAGAATAGGGGAGGGCGCCTATTATAAAGCTGATAAGCGTCAAAAAGAGGAACAATATGAATATGACGCCAATGGCAATATAATAAGTAAAATAGATCAAAAAGGAACCGCCTACTTTGCCTATGACTATGAAAACCGGTTGATAAAAGTAGAAAAAGACTTAAGTGAGATAAATTATTATTATTATGATCCTCTGGGCAGAATCATTATAAAGGAAGACCCCAAGGGCAGCAAAAAATATATCTACGACGGTATACGCATGATCATGGAACAAAATTTAGGCGGCGAAGGATTGGCAAGCTATGTATACGGTCCGGCTGTTGACGAGGTACTGCGTATGCGGCGTAATACTAAAAAACAATATTATACACAAGATGGTATAGGCAGCGCTATTATGCCTTACTAATACTTTTAAAAGACTGGATACCCGTTTTCGTTGGAATGACAGGAAAATACAGTTACGGCACAGCCTCTCTGGGGTGGGACGCAATGCTGTTGACTTAAGGTGGAAACCTGTCATTCTGAGGCCGTAGGCCGAAAAATCTCCCCCCGCAATAGCGAGAAGATTCTTCACTCCACTTACGTTTCGTTCAGAATGACAATTTCCTTAAGTCAACTTTTAAGCTTTTGTGTTTGTAATTTTTACATTTACTCCGTATAATTACGATATCTTATGAAAGATACGGGTTAATAATATTCAATGTGTAGCGCTTGTATATTAATTTACTCCAATAATTTCTGATAGTTACAACTACCGAATTATATAATTTACTATACAATAAAAGAAGAACGGTTTATGAAAAAAATATACTACCTTACTGTATTAATAATATGTCTGCTCTCCTCTAAACCAATTTATGCTAAAGAAAATACCGATATAGGGCAAGCTGAAATAAAACAGTTAGAAGGCGTTGTTCGTCTGCTTAAAGATGAAAAACAAACCCAAAAATTGGCGGAGCAGCTAAATAATTTACTCAAAGCCAAAAAAAAACTATTACAAGAACAACAATCAACAATACAAGCACAAACAGGCATTAATTTAATATTATTATTCAAGCGCGCCCAAAACGCACTGATCCTAAAAACACAAAATTTCATGGAAAGCCTGATATCGATAAGCACAGACTATAAAAAATTGGAAAAATCATTGTTGGTTAAGGATAACCTATATAGGTTCTTAGATATTATCCTTAAGCTGGCGCTGGTGGGAATAATAAGTATAGTTCTACTCGTTTTGTTGAAAAAATCCACTAAACACTTAAACAAACAATTAGAAACAGAAAGAAACTCCGGTTATGCTCAAAAAATTAAGGCAGCCGGAATACGTCTGCTGGTTAATACTTATCCTGTTCTAATTTGGGCGGTAGCTGTTGGAATATTAATCTGGCTTATACTGCCTCAGGATACATCTGTATTATTGGTTCAAATACTGGCCGCCTTCATAATATACCGCATAAGTTTATGTACTGTATCTGCGTTTATATCCCCTAAAAACGCAGATTTAAGAGTAATCGTATTAAGTGATAAGGGCGCAAATTATATATTTATATGGTGCCGGCGATTATTACTTTTCTCTCTTTGGGCTTACATCTCAATTAGATTAAGCAATCAATTTGTTTTGGCTGAATTGGTTTTTGTATTAAAAACATTATATAAAATCAGTATAGTATTCATGATTGTCCTGATTTTTGTACAGTGTAGAAAACAGATATCAGCACAATTTTCCATTGAAATCGAGGATAATGACAGTGCATTTACTATTAGAACCAAGCGGTTTTTTAATCTCATCTTGGACAAGCTTTATTTATTGGTATTGGTTTATTTTTCAGTAATCGCATTGCTTTCTATTCTTGGATTTGAAACGCTCCGGCGCTATTTAGTGTATTCCAGCTTAAAAACTCTGGTAATAATAGTCATTTTTACCGGATTGTGGCGATTATGGAATCTGTTGTTTAAACGCTTATTCAGTATCAGTGAAAATATACGACAGCGCTTTCCTGGAGTGGAAGAACAGGTAAACCGTTATATTATTGTGCTTAGCCGAACGGGGCATTTTTTTATTGTTATGATTGGCTTTATGCTGGCGCTTGAAATGTGGCAGGTTAATGTATTTGGTTTATCTGCTATATATTATGATTATATTTTTAGATTAATCCGTATTCCTTTTATTTTGGGAGCAAGCATAGTATTTACTCAAGCGGGCGGTTTGTTGATCAAAAAATTTGAGTATAATATTATAGAGAAAAGAAAAAAGCAGGAGAATATTCCAGATATAGAAATAGAAAAGCAGGTAAATACAATCAGCGGAATTCTGCGCAAAGCGGTTTTTACGGCTATTTGGGTGATTGCTGTACTTATGATTGTACGTGAATTGGGTTTTGACATTGCTCCAGCTTTGGCTGGCGCCGGTATTTTTGGAGTTGCAATAGGTTTTGGTACTCAAAATTTGGTACGGGATATAATAAGCGGTTTATTTATGATTACTGAAAATCAAGTCAGAGTGGGGGATGTGGCTATTTTAAACGGAACAGGGGGATTGGTTACTGCGGTTAATTTACGCACAACTGTACTGCGCAGCTTGGATGGGACTGTACATATTTTCCCTAATGGCTCTATAACCACTGTATCTAATATGACAAATGAATTTTCTTATTATGTTTTTGAGCTTGGGGTGGCTTATAAGGAAGACGTAGATAAAGTGATACAAGTGTTAAAACAGCTTAGCGATGAGATTATGGCTGATGAGAGTTTCGCTCCGGATATTTTAGAGCCGCTGGAGGTTTTAGGTTTGGATAAATTTGATGATTCTGCGGTTATCATTAAGGCGCGCATAAAGACTCTGCCTATAAAACAGTGGGGCATAGGGCGAGAGATGAATAAGCGTATAAAAAAGCGTTTTGATGAGCTGGGTATAGAGATTCCATTCCCGCAGCGTACGTTATATTTTGGAGAGGGCAGCCAGCCTATCAAGATGAAAATGGAACAAACGGGCTAGCCCGAATAATTACTGGAGTTAATCTTAAGGCAGAGTAGAATATTATTACATATCAAGTAATTGACGTAGATTTACTGTAGGGGAGGGGACAATATTGTATGTCCATTACCATAATCTGGCTTAGGACAAGCCGCCGCCCCTACAATTTAATAAATTCAACAAATAATTTTACATTCTGTCATTCTGAGGCTGTAGCGTAGACCAAAGAATCTGCCCGCGTATGCTCACAGATTCTTTGGCCTACGGCCTCAGAATGACAGAATGTAAATTAAATAGCTTTGGTTTCGCAAGAGAACTCTAGTAGCCATTCTTAAAATTTATGCCTTCTTGGATTATAATGCCTCCATATTTGTTATTTATTTGCAATAGGCGGCGCTCTCACCGGCTAGATAACCGGTACTCCAGCAAAGTTGCAAGTTATAGCCCCCGGTAGGACCGTCTAAGTCGATTATTTCTCCGGCAAAATATAGATTATCAATAATTCTTGAGCGCATTGTTTGCGGGTTTATTTCTTTTAAAGGAATGCCCCCAGCGGTTATAACCGCCTTTTCAAAACTATCCAGTTTTTTTATATGAAGAGTAAATTGCTTTAATAATTGCAGCAAACGCTTTCTTTCTTTTTTAGTAAGATTACCGGTTTTTTTGTCCGGTTCAATACCAGATAAACGAATGATAATGGGAATCAATTTTTGGGGCAGCAGTCTGTCTAGGCTATTTTTAAACATCTTACAGCGATTCTCCTGTATATCCCGCCGTATTCTATCATCCAACTGCTTATATTCTAAGGCTGGTTTAAAATCTATACGAAGTTCTACCGGCTGCTTTAACAGCTTACCAATAGTTTTACTCATATCCAGAATAATTGGCCCGCTCATACCCTGATGCGTAAACAAGGCCTCTCCAAAGCGTTCGGTCTGTTTTTTATTATTTTGATATACGCTGATGTTTACATTTTTCAGACTTAGCCCCTGAAGCTCTTTAACCCACTTTTCTTTAATTATTAGCGGAACCAATGCCGGCTGATGCTGTATTAGCTTGTGTCCTAAAGACTCTGCCCACAAAAAACCGTCTCCTGCCGATCCAGTTGTTGGATAGGATAGGCCGCCGGTGCATACAATATATTTATCGGCGGTTAATTCTGTTGATGATAATTTTATACTTTTTATCTGCCGCTCGTTTTTTACAAGTCTTTTTACCGTATTATTCTTTAAAATTCTTACGCCGGTTTCGCTTAAGAATTCAGTTAAAATATGAAGCACGTCCATTGCCAGACCGGATGCCGGAAATAAGCGGTTTCCCCGCTCCAGCTTAATGGCCAAACCCCTTTGCTGAAAAAATTTAACCGTATCCTCAACGCCAAAGCGATTTAATGCATAATAAAGAAATTTTCCATTTTTACCAAAGGCTGCAACAAACCTTGACATATCATATTCGGCCTGAGTGATATTACAGCGCCCCTTGCCGGTCAACAATAATTTCCTACCCAACTGAGCGTTTTTTTCAATCAGCGCCACCCGCGCGCCGCATTGAGCAGCCCTGCCGGCAGCTATAATACCCGCAGGACCCGCTCCGATTACTGCTACGCCATATTTCATCATATTATAATCTTATAAGTTATGTTTATATTTTAATACCAATTAATTACGACTAATCACTTGATATGTTAAATGCACAGTGTATGTGCATGAATCACACCTTAGGCGCAAACTATTGTAGAGGCCGACCAAAAAGCTCGGCCATGAGGCGGGTTAAGAACATTTTGTGCTTAAAAGGCTTTTATTAGCCTGTCATTCTGAGGCGATAAGCCGAAGAATCTCACTCGCATATGTGAGCAGATTCTTCACTTCATTTCGTTTCGTTCAGAATGACGGTTATCTTAAGTCAACAGCATTGGTGTTTAAAACCCGCCGCTACAGAAATACAAAACTGCATATAAATACATTTTTATCAACATATAACAAAAAGATCAAGTTAATTCGCAAGGCAAGACAACCGGCACAAGGGGTTACGTTTTGCGACAGGACGTGTTGCGTCTTGCAAACCATGTAAATTGAGCCGCCAGCGTGTTCCGTTTTGCAAACAGCCCTGTTGCGGAACGCAACCACTTACTAACAGGTCATTAAAAACAAGTATTTAGCTATAAAGATTTGGCATTGCCTGCTGGGCTGGGCGGGGGCGTTAAATGCTATTGACATCAATGTAAAAGATATGTATACTTTTACAAGAAACGGTGTAGCGCTAGATATGGTATGACTATATGTTGTAGTGTGGTGAATGGCGTACAATTCATAGGGTAAAAATACCCGATGAATGCGAAGGGGGGTAAAGTTAGTAAACAGGCGTGAATTCAGGGAAAGGAGAGTGGTTTGCTCATTATAAGGCCTTGCTATGAGAAGGTTACCAGATGTACCGCAGAATGGGGGCAGGAGTTAATTAATAAACTTAAGATAATCGGTAAAAATTATAAAGATTGCAAAGGGGAAGAAGCTACGGTCTTTCACATAAACAACCATATTGAGTCTAATTCTATTAAATCAATCGTATTTTATGGACATGGGGAAAGACCGCATGGGCAAAAATGGTTTGGGCAGAATAAAGAAATAATATTGCATATAGATGACCTGTCTATGTTAAAAAGCAGGTTTATATATGATGTATCGTGTTTTTCAGCCAATTCAATCGGAAAAAAATCTATCTTAGAAGGGGCAATCTGTTATTAGGCTATAAGGGGCATTTTAAACTTTGCACAAAACAAGCAGTAGTAGAATATTTTGAAAAAGCGGCTAATTGTTTGTTAATTGAAATGTTAATGAATCGGCATAATGTACAAAGCGCATATAAACTCTCAGCAGATTATCATCAAAAACTTATTGATGAACTTGAAGTAAAATATTTGCAAACTGATGATAATACATTGGCATTACTATATCTTTTTGCCATTTTTACATTAGAGAAGAATTTGGAAAATTTAGTTATTTATGGCGATAATTTTTTCTCTTTCTATTAAATAAGGAGTATTCGGATGAAAGCAGAGGATAGAAAATGGGCTGAAGAAATTATAAAAATTATGATGATTAAAAGCCCGGGGGATGAGGTTTTAGTAGAGACAATTTGCGGCGGAAAATATACTCTGGAAGATATTTTAAGGCAAGTACAACAAGAGACCCCTATAGGCAAAGAAATCATAGAATTTTTCTTAAAACCCAGAACGCAAAGATTGCTGGCTCAAAAAAATCTGCTGCCTGTAATAGCGGCCTAAGTATGTAGGAGTTGATTGGGGTTATTAGGATTGGGGCGGCTACGCGTAATTTTTTAATTATCTTTTAAGCAGACCTGTATTTTACCTTTTAGGATTGTTTTAATTATGACAGGTTCTGAAGATATGATATGTTCGGTCAGTTTATCCGGCGACATAGTTTTATCGGGTATTTGTATAACTACAAAATCCGCCCGCTTGCCTTTTTCAATTGAGCCGCAGAGACGATCAAGCCCCAGCGCCCGAGCGCCGTTTATGGCAGCCATTTGCAATATTTTATCTGCCGGTATCTCTGGATATGCTTCATGAAATAAACGCATCTCCCTGAACATATTTAACTGTTGATTACTGGCTAGACTGTCTGTGGCTAAAGATATTTCAACTCCGGCATTATACAGCTTACCTAAATACGGGTTATCCCGTCCAAAATATAAATTGCTGCCCTGACAGCTTACAGCGCATACCTTGGATTCCGATAGGATGCTGATATCGTCCGTATCTAAGCAGTTTAGATGCACTGCCGTCATATTTTCCTTTAACACGCCCAAATTACTGAGATACTTTATAGGGGATACTTCGGGGATTCGCCAATCAGGATTCCATGAATTAAATCCTTCAAGCAATTTTCTGAACATACCGCCGCCGGTTAAAGTAAATTCCAGCTCTTGGGCAGTTTCCGCTAAATGAGTGCATACCGGAAGAACGTCCGCTATTTTCATAGCATCTTTATAAATTTGTGGAGAGGCGCTGTAAGGGGCATGCGGGGATATACTTAAATTTATATCAGTATATGAATCAAACTCAGCTAAGTTTTGCTTAAATCCGCATAAATCAAAATATGAGTTAAAACCCAATACCTCTAAAAAAACCACCCCGCACATGCCATATTCGGCCAGCAGTCCGGCTGACATACCGGATTTAGATATATCGCCTACGCAGGTTGTACCGTATTTCAGGCTTTCTTTGATTCCCGCCCTAATGGAAAATGCTTCAATTTGCGGATTCCAGCCTATACGATAGCGTATAATATGAGTAATCCAATCGGTAAAATTGGTTTTAGACGGGATTTTTCCTTCTAATGCAGACAGATCAAGATGTATATGCGGATTAACTAAACCGGGTAGTATAGCCGCCTGCGGGAAATGTATACTTTCCTCTTGCGGATATAAGGCGCTTAGCTTTTTCTGGCTGCCAATATCAACAATAGAACCATTTTTAACTAAGATTGCACTATTAATTATAATAGGAGAAGTTACGGGAACAATATATGGGGCGCTATACAACATTGATTTATCTGGACTATTTTTTGGTGCAAATAGGTAAATTACACCTTTCGCAATTATTACAGCATCGATTTTTTATGCCGCTTATATTATATACGATAACTTTGGTAAGTTTAAATAATAATATTCTAATCATCTTTTTTTTAAAGAGTAAAAAGCTAACTGTAGGGTGGATTAAGGGGTTTTATATAACAGATGTCTTTTATAAATAAAGACCGCCAAACAGCAAAAATAACTACCCCGAATCCGCCACGCCCGCTCATGAGCAGGTGTGGTGGGTCCGCAACTACACAAGATAACGTATGTCTAACAGACATTTTGGGCTTCTTTCATGATACGGGCTTGACCCACCCTACATTTATAAAAACAGGGTTTGCGTAACATCAGCTCTTAAGTCAGAGACGACCCAGAGTCAATACTGTTGATTTAAGGTCTATACTATAATGAAAAACTGCTTTTTTCCTGTCATTCTCACGAAAGTAGGAATCTATAGCTCATTTTAAAAGACTGGATTCCTGCCTTCGCAGGAATGACAGATTGAGGGCAATTTTTAGGTTATAGGCAATTATGACACAACCTCTTCGTGCAGAATGACAATTTCCTTAAGTCAACAGCATTACCCCTGACGCGATAGGTTCGCGGCAAGATGCCGCTCCTACAGTTCCGCCGCCGCCGCTATATTATCCATTTGCGAAAATCATCATCAATATCGCCGCGCAATTTATAGCGCAGCATAGAATCCTTACAGGGGCAATCCCGCGGCATACCGGCCAGCTTTCTTAAAACTAACGGAGCTATATATCCCATATTACTAAGCGCTTTATCTACTAAGTCCTCATGTTTTTCTTTAAGCGTACCTTCAAATAATACTCCCTTTTTATAGGGCATTATTTTAACGCCTTCTGCATAATTGGTAATATAGCATAATACCCCGTAGCACATTTCCAATTCTTTAGCTAAAAATACCTCCGGTACTACAGTCATACCCACCATATCGGCGCCTAGAATTTTCAGCATACGTATTTCAGCCGGAGTCTCAAGCCGCGGTCCTTGGGTACAGGCATAAGCTCCGCCTTGGTGATAGCTCAGCCTTTCAGCTTTGAGCGTATCAATTAAACTCTTGCCCACCTGCGGGCAGAATACCGGATTCTGCCGGATAAAACCCACCCGGCCATTAGTATAAAAGGTGTTAGGTCTATTTTTGGTAAAATCCAACAGATCATCAGCTACAACATAATCACCCGGGTGATATGCGGCATTTATAGCCCCCGGGCCGCTCCATGACAAAATACGCTCTATGCCTATTTCTTTTAACGCCCAAATATTTGCGCGATAATTTATAAAAGGGGCGGTGGTTCTATAAGAATTTTCAACATGACGAGACAACAGGACATAAGGTAACTCGTTCTTCCACAAATAAACGTGTATAGGAGCGCTATCGCCAAAAGGAGTCGATATAATTTTAGTCTTAAGCTTTTTTCCCCAATAAGCCCGGTCCAAATTATAAATTCCGCTGCCGCCTATAAGCGCTAACTTGAAATCCAATTTTCAACCTCCAATATACATACTCATATTTAATTACTGCCTACAAATAACCGCCGCCCAAACATTTTTTAAAGTCATTATTGCTTTGTTTAAAACTAACTGACTGACGCAACTGCGGAATATATCCCAAATCTTCAATTAAACGCAAAAGCTCGCTAAGTGAGCTTTTATTTTCCAAACCTGTAGCTTTTACTACGTTTTCTTCAAGCATAACCTCGCCGATATCATTAGCCCCGAATTTTAAGGCTATTTGAGCAATTTTTAAACCTTGAGTGACAATTGACGCTTGAATTAAGGGAAAATTATCCAATATGATTCTACATACCGCCAAGGTGCGTAAATATTCCGCAGCGCTCGCCGCATGTCCGCCTAAAGATGTATTGCCCGGTTGATAACTCCATGGAATAAAAGCGGTAAATCCGCCGGTCTCATCCTGCAAATTGCGTAAATTCATCAAATGATTTATCCGATCGGCATATGATTCAATATGCCCAAACATCATAGTCGCAGTCGTCGGCAACCCCAAATTATGAGCGCAAGCCATCACTTCCAGCCACTGGCTGGCGGTACACTTATTCGGGCTTAATCTTTGTCTTACGCGGTGAGCCAATATTTCAGCTCCTCCTCCCGGCATAGAATCCAGCCCCGCATTTATTAATTTTATCAGTACCTGACTTACGCTAAGCCCGCAAAGATTAGACAGGTGTACAATTTCTGGCGGAGAAAGAGCGTGAATATGTATATCCATATTTTCTTTAAGCCGGCTGAACAATCTGCAAAAATATGTTAAGTCAAGCTTTGGATGCAACCCGCCCTGAAGCAGTATATGTTTTGCTCCTTGCGCTATTACCTCCTGCGCTTTATTTATAACCTCATCTATGGAAAGTACATAAGCCTGCGGATGACCAAGCGGTTTATAAAAGGCGCAAAAACGACAGCCGGCCATACAAATATTGGTATAATTAATGTTTCGAGTGATATGATAGCTAATCATCCCGCGCCTATTCTTGCGCAGCATCAATTCACTGGCTGTATATCCCAAGGAAATCAAATCCCCATGGTAGAGCAATAATTCGCCTTCTTTGGCGCCTATTCTGTCTCCATCCAATACGCGCTTTAAAATTGGGTATACCGGACTATAGCGATTTAATGGTAAAATTTTAATGACACCTCCTTAGAGATTAATTCCTCTTTACCGGCAAGTTTATAAAAACGCTTTAGAGCCTCCAGTTCTTTTTTCCCCAAGTCATAGTGTATACGTCTGCTTAAATAATCTAAACATACTTTAACTGGAAGCCCTAACTTGGCTGCCTCGCAACGGGCAATTTCAGGGATTTGTTTAAGTCCTCTTTTCTTTGATTCGCACATAATGCTTACCGCCTCATCAGCATTAAAACCGGCTCGTACCACAAAAAACGCAAAGACGAATCCCAATCCGGTATAAGCCTGCCACAGCGCGCCTAAATCAATACAATGATAGCCGTTACGCGGAACAAGCAGGGCTTGATCTCCTATTAACAGCGCAGCATCAGCACAAGATAACATAGCATTAAGCTTAGGCGGTAAGGTAGAGTATTTAGGACGAACTCCAAAACAGTAAGGCAGTAATATTTTAACCAGCGCAGCCGATGTACGCGATGATTCATCTAAAGCTACGCTGGTTATTTTAGAGGGCTGCTCTTTACTATATAATAGTACGCTTTTTACCGACCCCATGGAAGATATGGCAATTTCAGGAATAATACGGTAATTATCGCCTCTGGCATATTCTATAGCCGGTATAAAAGCAATATCCAATTCTTTACGGCTAAGCGCTCGCGCTAAATTAGCCGGAGGATCCTTTATTATGGTAAAATTATGTTTTATCTCACCGGTTAATAATGGATAAACCACCGGTTTAACATTAAGATAAGGCACAATACCAATTCTTGCAGCAGTATCCATAAATCAGGCTACCTCCCTTTGCTGTACATAAAGGGTGTCGCGCTCTACCGGCAGATAACCGGCTTCGCGTATAAGTCGTATAAGCTGCTTGCGGGTTAATAATTGCGAAGTTACAGCGCCTGCTGCATGAGTGATTTTTTCCTCAACCACCGTACCGTCTAAATCATCCACCCCAAAAGATAATGAAATCTGAGCTAAAGCCTCTCCCAGCATAATCCAAAAGGCTTTAATATGAGTAAAATTATCCAGCATCAACCGTGATATAGCCAATGTTTTAAGATCATCAAGACCGGTAGTCATTGGACGTGTGTTAAGATCGGTATTCTTAGGATGAAAGGCCAAAGGAATAAATGACATAAAACCTCCAGTCTCATCTTGTAAGTCGCGCAGCGCTATTAAATGCTGTAAGCGTTCCCCGTAGCTTTCTAAATGCCCGTACAGCATAGTAGCATTACTGCGCAAGCCCAAAGCATGAGTCTGCCGCATTACAGAAAGCCAGCCCTCCGCAGATAATTTTTCAGCGCAAAGCTCGCCCCGCAAGCGTTTGCTGAAGACTTCGGCTCCACCTCCCGGCAGAGAACCTAGCCCGGCTTCTTTTAAAGCCAGCAGGGTGTTTTTTGTTGATAAACCGGATAATTCCGCCAGATAAGCTATTTCTACTGCGGTAAAGGCCTGTATGTGTACATTAGGGAATTTTTCTTTTAGAGCGGATAACATATCCAGATAATAGCTGAAGGGCAGGGCGGTATTTAACCCGCCTACAATATGAAATTCTTTAACATAAGCGCTGTTCGTACCTTCAGATGCCCGCTTTAATATATCATCCAAGCTCATGGTATAGGCGCCCTGCTCATCCTCTTTTTTACTGAAAGCGCAAAATTTACAGCCGTTTTTACAGATATTAGTATAGTTTATATGTCGGTTTACAATAAAATACGCCCGGCGAGAGTTTTTTCTCTCACGTACTAGATAGCCAGATAACCGATTCGGTGTAAATCATTTGATTGAAACAATGCCAATCCGTCTTCAAAAGACAGGCGCCCGTCTGATGTTATTTTCTTTTCTATGCGCCTGAATATACCCAGTTTATTTATTTTTTTGTCCATTACAATCTTACCTATTAACATATCGCACCTTGTGGTGCATTCCTGTAGCTGCCAACCTTTAGATCAGCGGGGGGCGGGTTTTAAAATCCGCATTTACTTTGTTCTTAAAATTGGATTTCCTTATACTGTTAAAATAAAAAAACATCCGCTATGGTGAATACCAAAAGCGATATACTTATAATGCCGTTTACGGTACAAAAAGCCAGTTTAATCCGCGATAAGTCATCCGGTTTTACCAATATATGTTCATAAATTAACAAACCGCCGATTACGAGCAAACCAATACCGAAGATAAGACCTAAATCGGCCATATACATAACTATAAGCAGACATATAAAGGTAAACAGATGTAAAACAGAAGATATTCTAAGAGCTTTAGCTAAGCCGAATCTTTGCGGTATGGAATGAAGGCCTGCCTTGCGGTCAAATTCCATATCCTGACAAGAATATAAAATATCAAAACCGGCCACCCATAATGTAATAGCAAGGCTTAAAACTATGGGTAGCGCCTCCAGTTTACCGGTAACGCCAACCCATGCGCCAATAGGCGCTCCGCCCAAGCAAAATCCTAAAAACACATGCGAATACGGGGTAAAGCGCTTAGCATATGAATAGCTGTAAACTGCGGCTAAGGCCAGCGGAGATATGGCAAAAGCCAGTGGATTTAAAAAATAGGCTGATACTAAAAATAATACCGCACAAAATACTACAAAAACCATCACTTGCGCAGGAGTGACTAATCCCGCCGGAATAGCGCGTCCGGCTGTTCGGGGATTTTTAGCGTCATATTGGGCATCGGCTAGTCGGTTAAAGGCCATAGCTCCATTACGGATTCCAATCATAGCCAATGTTATTAATATCATTTTATCAAACCCCGGCCAGACGCCCACAGAAAGTATGGCAGCCACATAAGCCATAGGTAAGGCAAAAACCGTATGCGGCAACTTTACCATATCGCCTATTATTTTGGTTTTTTCCCATATATTATATAATGACCACGACTGAACCGTGGTTTGAGATTGACTCTGTTGCATAATTTACTCCGTTTTTTTACTGATATGAAAATACTTAATTGTCTTGTATACCAAATGCGTTTAATATTTAAATAACGTCACTATATTTTGCAAATAACATGCCTGTTGCTTACATATCGGTTACAATGAATAATATCAACCGATTAGGTAAAATCTGTAAATTTTTAGGAACGATTCTTAAAATTTTTAATACCAGCTTTGGGATACATTTATGGCAAGAAGGCCATAGGCTTATTTTTATTTTGACAGTAAATAGCCGTACATGTTAAATTGAATTGGAAAATACATCTCTATAAACAGTGCATAATAACTAAAGATATAAATCAGATATAACAAGTTAACATTACCATGTTTGTTTTGTCAATAAAACATACGATAGGAGAAATAATGAATCAGCATATTTTTAGAGAATATGATATCCGGGGGATTGTAGGCAGTGATCTTACCTCTGAACTGGTAGAATTAATCGGAAAGGCTTTTGGTACCTATATACAAGGCGACGGACAAACTAAAACGCTTACAGTAGGCTATGATATACGCTTAAGCTCTGTTGATTTTTGTAATGCCATAACGCAAGGGCTTATCTCTACCGGCTGTAATGTAATTCAAATTGGGCTGTCTACCTCGCCGTTGCTTTATTATTCTTTATTTAAGTTAAATCCTGACGGCGGAGTGATGATAACAGGCAGCCATAATCCGCCCGAATTTAACGGCTTTAAATTGTGCGTGGGTCATACTACTTTATACGGCGAACAAATACAGAAGGTTAGGCAAATTATCGAATCAGGTAATTTTCTTTCCGGCAATGGTAAAGTTACTAAAGCCGATCTGATACGCTCCTATATTGATATGGTAAAAGAAAAAATACACCTAAAGCGCAAGCTAAAAGTGGCGCTTGATTGCGGTAACGGCTCCGGCGGTATACTGGCTCCGCAATTGATTAAAGAACTTGGCTGTGAGCTTACGGAATTATATTGCGAGCCGGACGGTAATTTCCCTAATCATCATCCTGACCCAACCGTACCTAAATACCTGACAGATTTGATAAATACCGTAAAACAACAAAAAGCTGATGTAGGTATAGCCTATGACGGGGATGCCGATCGCATCGGTATAGTTGATAATGCGGGTAATATTCTTTGGGGCGATCAATTGATGATCCTCTATTCCCGGGAGATTTTATCCCGCAAACCGGACAGTACCATTATTTTTGAGGTAAAATGCTCTAAAACCTTGGGGGAGGATATTAAAAAACACGGCGGAAGACCGATTATGTGGCGTACAGGGCATTCGCTTATAAAGAAAAAAATGAAGGATGAAAAAGCGGAATTAGCCGGTGAAATGAGCGGACATATGTTTTTTGCCGATAATTACTTCGGCTATGATGATGCTGTATATGCCTCCTGCCGCGTATTGCAGATACTGGCTGATAGCGATAAGCCATTATCTGCCATGCTTTCTGATGTACCCAAAACTTACTCTACGCCGGAGATACGCGTTGAATGCGCAGATAGTGAAAAATTCCGTATTATAAGTGAGGTTAAGGCTTATTTTAAGAGTAAATATGAAGTAATCGAGGTGGACGGGGCAAGAGTGGTCTTTCCTGACGGCTGGGGTCTGGTTAGAGCCTCAAACACCCAACCCGTACTGGTACTGCGTTTTGAATCGGATACTGAGGCTGGACTTGAGGAGATTAAAAAAATCATATTAGATAAATTATCAGAATATAAAGCGGTTTCTTTGTAATAACCGACTGTAGTATTACCCCAATGCTGTTGACTTAAGAATGTACTGTACTAAAAAAGACATTAGCTGTCTGTCATTCTGAACGAAGCGTAAGCGCTGTGAAGAATCTCCTGCATCCGTACGCAAAGAGATTCTTCGGCCTTCGGCCTCAGAATGACAGCTATGGTTTATGTTTCGGGATGTCTCATCCCGAAACCACCCCCAGCAAACAATTTGTTATTAACAGGCTTTCGGGGTGTCCCACCCCGAAACATACAACATACAAAATATTTGGTTTTATATACCCGTCATTCTGAACGAAGCGTAAGCGCTGTGAAGAATCTCCTGCATCCGTACGCAAAGAGATTCTTCGGCCTTCGGTCTCAGAATGACGATGTAACAGGAAAAACAACATAATGAGAACTACATATGACGGTTTGGGTGATTTTATTTCACGCTTGGAGGCCGAAGGTGAGCTTTTACGTATAAAGCATCCGGTATCACCGGTTTTAGAAATAACCGAAATAGCTGATAGATTTATAAAAAAAGAGGGTAGGGCGCTTTTATTTGAAAATGTAATCGGCTATGATGCGCCGGTTTTAATAAATGCTTACGGCAGTAAAAAGCGCATGCGCATGTCTTTAGGCGTAGAACATTTAGATGATATTGCCTGCGATATACAGGGATTATTAGAGTTATCCCCGCCTGAAAGCATAGGGGATAGATGCTCGTTATTAGCTAAGTTGTTTAGTTTCAGAAAATTTCCGCCCAAAACAGTAAAATCAGCGCCGTCTCAGCAGGTGGTTCTAACCGGAGATGATATAGATATACGAAAAATACCAGTATTACAATGCTGGCCGCATGATGCCGGCAGATTCATTACCTTTCCGGCGGTCTTTACCAAAAGCCTGTCTACCGGCAGACGCAATGTGGGTATGTACCGCATGCAGGTATATGACGCAAAGACTACCGGTATGCACTGGCATATACATAAAGACGGCGCCGCAAATTATCACGAATACCGCAAGGCCGGTAAAAGGATGCCGGCAGCAGTCGCCATAGGCGCTGATCCGGTGGTTACATTTGCCGCTACCGCCCCTATGCCGCAGGGAATAGATGAATTATTACTGGCCGGTTTTATTAGGCAAAAGAATGTGGAACTCGTAAAGTGTAAGACAATAGATTTGGAGGCGCCGGCCGGCGCGGAATATATACTGGAGGGATATGTTGACTTAAGCGAAACACGCGCAGAAGGACCATTCGGCGATCATACGGGTTATTATTCCGAACAAGCGCCTTATCCGGTATTTCATATAACCGCCATTACGCATAGAAAGAAACCGGTATACTTTACTACTATTGTGGGTAAACCGCCCATGGAAGACTGCTTTATGGCTGAGGCCACATCCAGTATATTTTTACCCCTGCTTAGGACTCAGCACCCTGAAATTGTAAATATGGACTTACCCCAAGAGGGTACTTTTCACAATTGCTGTATTATATCCATAGAAAAAAGATATCCGTATCAGGCCAGAAAACTAATGAGCGCCCTGTGGGGTACGGGGCAGATGAGTTTTTCCAAAATGTTACTTATAATGGATGAGGATATGGATGTTTATAACCATAAACAGATTGTACGCCATTTACTTAATAATCTTGATCCAGAACAAGACTTAGTCTTAACTGAAGGTATATTGGATGTACTGGATCATTCCGCTATGCAGCCCTTGTACGGCGCTAAGTTGGGACTGGATATAACCAAGCGCGTATCCGGCGAACCAAAACGAGTAAAGCTCAAAACTACAGACCAAAAAATACCCTCTGTAAGCTCTCTTATAAGGGGTATTCCCGATATTACGGGTGCGGCTGTTCCGTTTAGCGATACCAAATTGAAAATGTTACTGGTGTCTATTAAAAAAACGCAGGCTCATCAAGCGGCTAAAACCGCCAAGGCCATTTGGATAAATGATACTTCTTCGTATATTGATATAATCATGGTATTGGATGACTGCCCTGATCTTAATGATTTATCCTATGTCGGCTGGAAGATGTTTAATAATATTAATCCTAACCGCGATTTGGTGTTTTATGATAATGGTAAAATAACCATTGATGTAACCAAAAAATATGCTTCAGAAGGCTATCATAGGCAATGGCCGAAAGAATTACATATGGATAAGAAAACCATAGATAAGATAGATTCAATTTGGGATAAATTGGATATAGATGTTTAAGGCAAGGCTATTTATCCGTCTGTCATTCTGAAGGCCGTAAGGCCGAAGAATCTATGTTTCGGTATGTCTCATGCCGAAACAAACTACTCACTGTCAGGTGTTTCGGGGTAAGATACCCCGAACACAGAAACATAGAAATTGTCATTCTGAACGCAACGTAAGTGAAGTGAAGAATCTGTACGCATATGCGAGCAGATTCTTCGGCCTTCGGCCTCAGAATGACATAATTGTACAAGGATGTTTTAATGGAGAAAAAACCTTTAGTATTAGTTACTATAAGTGGTAAGGATACGCCAGGGATTGTATCAGCTATGGCACAAATTATTGCCCGGACACATACCAAAATTATGGATATTGAGCAGGTGGTTATTCATAATACTATAATTTTGACCATATTGATGGATTTTACCCAAAACAGCGCAGAACATAAACCGGTACTCAAGGAACTCTTATTCGAGGCCAAACGCTTAGAGCTTGACATGGATTTTAGCGTATTATCGCATAAGGATTTTACGCCGCGTACTACTATCTCTACTTACGCCTTAACCTGTGTGGGTGAGAATATTTCCGCCAGGGTTATAGCCAAGATTTCCAGTATTTTGGCTAAGAGGAGCGTAAACATAGAACGTATCGGAAAATTGAGCGAGGGCAGGTGAAATTGTCTGGAGATGATTGTCTCCACCTCCGCTAATGTGAATGTCTCTCAATTAAGACGGGAACTATTACGGATAAGCGCCCGTTATCCGGTAGATGTTGCCTTGCAGAAGGAAAATATATACCGTAAAGCCAAGCGTCTGGTGGTTATGGATTTGGATAGTACATTAATTCAAATGGAGATTATAGACGAATTAGCCAAACTAGCCGGCGTAGGTCGCGAGGTGGCTAAGATAACCAAAAGCGCTATGGGCGGAGAAATTGATTTTAGGCAATCTTTAGTCAAGCGAGTTTCCTTATTAAAGGGAATGAAGACCGGTTTGCTTCAACAGGTATATGATAATGCAGCCTTTACCCCCGGCGCTAAAAAATTTATCCGTATATTAAAGAAATTGGGTTATAAAACAGCGGTTATTAGCGGCGGCTTTGATTTTTTCACCTCACGCTTTAAAAATGACCTGGGGCTGGATTACGCATTTGCCAACAAATTAGAGGTAAAAGACGGTCTGCTTACCGGACGCGTAGTCGGCGCCGTTATAGACAGCGAAAAAAAAGCGGATATTTTGCAGATGATTGCCCGTAATGAATCCATATCATTAGAGCAGATAATTGCTATAGGCGACGGTGCAAACGATCTCTTAATGCTTGAGCAGGCCGGTTTGGGAATTGCCTTTAATGCCCAGAAAAAGGTGCGCGAGGCGGCCAGTTACAGTATTTCGCAACGCAACATAGATACCATTTTATTCCTTTTAGGCATTGACGAGAAAGCTCTTGTGGATATAGTGTAGAACAAAACACTTAGGGCTTAGAGATTGTGCCATAAGCCCCTTTGACAAGATTTACCGTCTACATGTAGTAGTCGACCTACCTTAAATTGATGCAAATTTACAAGGGGAGGAGTTTATCCCAATGCTATTGACTAAAGGCTATTCTGTACGAAAAGGATGTTTCTTAGTCTGTCATTCTGAGGCCGTAGGCCGAAGAATCTGCCCGCATACGTGAGTAAATTCTTCACTACGCTTCGCTTCATTTAAGAATGACAATTTCCTTAACTTAATGGCATTGAGAACAAACCTCCGCCCTTACAAGGCAATAAAATCAACAACTTTTATGCTGAACTCACGTTAATTAGCGTTGCTAGTCCTCAAATTTTGCTTTAATCAGATCGTTTTGAATCTAACCCAAATCTTAGCGCTAAAACGCACAACTTATTTTTTCTTAAGCCCTTAATTAACCACAGAATACAGGCGGGCAGTATATGTAACATATGAGGCATATACATCCTTGTCATTGATTGCGGTTGTGTATTTTGAGTCAATGATCTCGCAAAAAAGATATACAAGTCAAATACTTCAGTGACAGATAAATCAGCATAGACAGTTTTTTTCTGTAAAAACTCATTTTTTCCTTGACACCTATATCACGACAGGTCATAATATTTTTAATAATCTCCAAGTTCATTGTATATATCTCTTAAAACCCTTAACAATTGTAAGGCGGACTTATTATGGAAAATTCTATTTACCAGGTTCTCATTTCAAAAAACATGACCCAAGCTGAGTTGGCAAGAAGAGTTGGAGTTAAAAGAGAATATATTAACCGTATTATTAATCGAAAGATTGTTCCCACAATACCTTTAGGGATGAGGATTGCCAGAGCTCTTGGTAAGAAGGTGGAGGAGATATTTTTTGATCATCTAATGTGTATTTAAGCTAAGAGGCGTGCCGTAACTGTCCATAATACGACACAGTCTTTGTAAGGGACTTAAGTAAAAATCAGTTGTGTATTTTGGCGCTAAGATTTTGGTTAGATTCTAAACTAGCTGAAAAGAACAAAATTTGAGGATTAGCAACGCTAATTCGATAATTTTGTGTCCCTTAATTCTATGTGAACAGTCAATGTCATTAACTTAACCTAAGTTCGATATAAGTAAACATTTAAATGTTATTACATATCAACCAATTGGTGTAAATTTCTTGTGGGGGAGGGGTTTATCCCCTCCCGAAATAACGCAATACTATTGATTTAAGGGACCTGTCATTCTTAAACGAAACGAACTGGTGTGAAGAATCTAATTAACTTGAGTTCGACATAAGAAAAATTAAAATGTTCTTATATATCTGTTAGTTGTTGTTTTACATGGACTTAATGGATACAAGTTTTCTGTAGGGGAGGGGTTTATTCCCACTGCCATTAAGTTAAGCTTTATACTATAATGAAAAGCTTTTTTTGTCTGTCATTCTTTAGCTTTCAGCCGAAGAATCTACTCGTATATGGGGGCAGATTCTTCACTGCGCTTCGCTTCATTCATAATGACAATTTCCTTAACTTAATGGCAGTGGGATTTATCCACTCCCGAATTACGGCCTGGGACAGGCCTAAACATCCTTTAAAATACTCCTTTTTCTCTTAAGTTATGCTTATGTGTCTCCGTGACTGTGCCGTAACTGCTTATAACATAAAAAATGCTTCCAATCTGTCATTCCTGCCTTCGCGGGAATGACAGATTGGAAGCATTTTATCCAATTATGACACAGCCTCGTAACATGAGTTAACAGTTTTGACGCAAGACCAAGATAAACCTAAATATCAGAATTATTTACAGCAGCGAAAACCGATATCTTTTCGGTGTATAAAAGGCATACCTTCACGCCGCATAGAACAACGCGAGGTACTGGGACTGCCGGCAAAGGAACCGCCGCGTAATACAAATGTACGGCTGCCGACATTATAGTAATCAGCCGTCCATTCCCATACATTACCGCTCATATCATAAATTCCGTAATCATTCACACAATCCTTGTATCCACCGGCGCGTTCTATACGGTCTACCTTATTATCAGCCCTGCTGCCAGCGGTATTGCATTTTTTCTTATTAAACTCATTTCCATAAGTATATCTGAATCCCTTACCGCTCTTACAAGCCTTTTCCCATTCCGACTCTGTACACAAGTGTTTTCCCATTGATTCACAAACCTCTTTGCCGGCGAACCATTCTGCCTTTCTAAAGGGTATTTCACCTTTTTTATTAGGGTATTCATATTTATCAATACAAAATTCTTTTACCATAACTTTTTTATTTTTGGCTTCATTGCTCAATCTTTCGGGATCATCCACGGGACTACCCATAGTGAATTCACCCGCAGGGATAAGAATCATATCGCTAGGGCAAGTTCCCGGTTTACGGTAGGCTAATTTTTTCAAGCGCGCCTGGATTTGCCGCTTTTTTTCAGCCTCTTCTTTTAGCTGTGCCTTTTGTCGTCGTCCCTTAGCCTGTTTATCTGTTTCTCCTTCTTTGGGCATCCACTCTACCATCTTATTGCCCAATTTTTCGGCCAATTGATTTAAATCAGTATTCAACTCTCCTTCGACTGACACCAAAAAGGTTACATCGCGCTTGGATACATTAATCATTTTAGCCCAAAGAATGTATTTATCCTTTTTTTTGAGTATCTTACCGATAATAGTGTTTTTAACTTTAAGCGCTGTACCAACTTTAACAGCACAAGCTACATTTTGACAATCAACTTGTTCCTGTTTCATTTTATACAATAAGTCATTTTTTTCTAAGGCCTTATCTATATCCGCTCCGCTGTATACTTGAAAAACCTGACTCTTAGTCAATACTTGCCTGAATTTATTACTAGCCTGTTTGCTTAGTTCTTCTTTAAGCGCTGAAGCTCCAAAATCTACAACCGCTACAGATGTTTTATCCAATGCAAATACCGGGTTAGAGCAAATTCCCAGCAACGCTACCACGCAAATCATGATAAGCTGTTTTCTCATTTTAATCCTCTTTATCTTTTGGGGAAGCAGAATAAAAACATAAAGTAACCACAGAGATATACCAATATTATACTAGTACAGTAGTGCTTCGTAAATAATCGGGATACCCTTGTTCATTCCCGTGAAGAATCTACTCGCTGTTGCGGGGGAGATTCTTCAGCCTTAAGAATGACAGCCGACAAAGCAACATTGACACAACGCTAGTACAACATTTTGTAAAGAACCAGCCCGAATAGCTTCGGGGGTTATTTTGCATCCTTAGCGCAACGAAAGCCTAAATCATCATAAGCTGTAGTTTGTGAATATTTATAGCGGCAAGTCGATAAGCATTCATAGGCTTGTTCAAAAAATGATCCGCCGCGGGCAATTTTTGTTTGATCACCGGAAGTAAATTCATCTTTAAATTTACTTCCCGGATAATCTTTATATGAATCAGCCGTCCATTCTTTGACATTACCGCTCATATCGTATATATCATATGCGCTTTGCCCCTTATCGTATTGTCCGGTAATAGTCGTATGCCCCTTACCGCCGGTAGCTGTATTGGCATTATTGCGGTTAAAGCGATTCCCCCAAGGAAAAATAGTGGAGTCACTGCCTTTTTGTCCCATTTTTTTACTTGGTCCCCAGCGGGCCGCTTTTTCCCATTCAGCTTCAGTTGGCAGACGTTTACCCTTCCATTTGCAATAAGCAGAAGCATCATTCCAAGTTACATATACTACAGGGAAATCGTCTTTACCGGCGGGATAAGTACCGTTTTCCCAATCATCCGGCAGGACTTCCGGCTTGGCGGCGGTTGTAAATTTTTTATATTGAGCGTTAGTTACCTCATATTTATCTATATAAAAAGTATTTACGCGTACTTTATGCCGGGGGCTTTCATTACGGTGAAAGTTTTTCTCTCCCCCTATTTTTCTGACGATAAAGCTTATATCATATTTATCTATACCCATCCAGAATTCACCTGCGGGAATTAAAACCATATCATCACGCTTTAACCCCTTTTTAATAAGGGTAAAATTTAGTGAATAGGGTTTACCGGCTACAATGGTAAGCTTTTTTTGGCCTGAAATAAAACCTTCTTTTTCCAAACTAATTGTATGTGTTCCAACTTTTAAGGCTACGGCAAATTTCTCCGATTTTCTAGCTTTACCCTTGGGATCGTTTTGTATTTTACCGTCAACATACAGATTTGCCGCCGGTTTGCAAAAAATTCTAACCATACCTTCACTGTTTTCATCCCATAAGACATTTTGCATTTTAGCCGGTCTGCGTTTTTTTCTCTTTTCTGCGATATCTTCTTTCTCTTTACTTTTTGGTTTTCCCATCCCAAAGCCGCCCATACCCTGAGCGCCGGCTAAGCATAGCATGCTTAAAAATATAATAACAGTTAAAAGCAATGTATCAGTATGCTTTTGGCAAAGTTTATGAAAAAAACGGGTTGAGAAAATCATTATAAATTTCCTTTTTGCATATACATTATGGTAGATAAGGCGCCCAAAATTGGTTTTAAAGGTTTATTCTATGCGTTTACTTGACACAGCGGAAACCCACGTGTTCAAAGGTGGTAACCGGCGTAAATTTGGCTCGCGAGAGAGTTAGGGAGTCATATACCTCATCATCCCAAGAGCCGCCGCGCACTACGTATCTTTCCTCGCCGAAAAAACCATTCTCTACAGTGGAACCAGCATAAGGTTTATAAAAACTGGTAGTCCATTCCCAAACATTACCGGCCATATCAAGCGCGCCATAAGGGCTGGCGCCTTTAGGATAACTTCCTACGGCAACAGTAGTATTTTTCCTGCTTTTTCTGGTATTTGCCTGTTTGCGGCCCATTTTATTTCCCCAGGGAAACAACCTGCCGTCAGTACCTCTGGCGGCTTTTTCCCATTCGGCTTCAGTCGGCAGACGTTTACCCGCCCATTTGCAATAGGCGCCTGCATCATGCCAGCTAACAAAGACTACCGGATGTTTTTCTTTGCCGGATGGTATTTTACCGCCTTCCCAATCTTCAGGCGCAACATGTCCGACTGCATCCATAAATTTTTTATAATCCTGATTAGTTACTTCGTATTTATCAATCAAAAAGGCATCAGTTTTGGCTTTATGCTCTGGGATACACGGGTCAAGATATTTTTCCTGCCCCCCTATTTTTTTAATTACAAACTGGATTTTATCCTTACTGATTCCCATAGTGAATTCCCCGGCGGGCACCTGCACCATATTATCTTCAGCCTCTGCCAAACTGAAAATCATACAAACAGCGCCCAGACAAACTAACCCTTTCAGGCCGAACCTCTTTTTCATTATATGTCTCCCCTTAATATAATTATAATTCTTGCTTTAAATTAACAGGAAAATAGCCCGTATGTCAAGTTATTTATACCGCTAAGAGGAAAAATGAACCAGAAGTTCAGCAGTGTCCGGTTAGGTTCTTGCTTAAACTGCAAAATGCTTTTTTTAGTCTTCTCTCTCCTCTGAGGCTGTGTTGTAACTGGAAAAATCGTCTTATTCTGTTATTCCTGCGAAGAGGCTGTGTCACAACCGGAAAAACCGCTTTTAGCCTGTCATTCCCACGAAGGTGGGAATCCATAACTTCTTAAATACTGGATTACTGCCTTCGCAGGAATGACAGATTGAGAATATCTTTCAAATTATAGGCGGAAGTTTTTTGTTTCGGGATAAAACCTTTCAACGCAGATTAACTCAAGAATTATTCGGCTTAACCATCAATATTACTTTTATGATTTTACTATATCTTGTGATATACTGTTAAGATACCATCTAAGAGCAATTAAAACCTGGACATAAGGATAAAAAATGCAGGTATTATGTATTGATATAGGCAGGGGTACGCAGGATATACTGCTTTATGAGAACGGGCAAGTTATGGAGAATTGTACTTGTATGATTTTACCTTCGCCTGTAGCGCTGGTGCAGGAGCAATTACAGAGGGCTGTATCTTCAGGACGCACGCCTGTATTTTACGGAACCAATATGGGCGGTTTTTCTTTAGCGCCTTATATAAAGCGATTGCGTACTGAAAACAAACAAATTATGGCCACGTTTTCCGCTGCTATTACCTTTAGTGATTATCCTGATGAGTTAACCCAACAGGGGGTGAAAATAATCAGCGAGGATGAGCTTAGCCATATTAAAGCTAATGACGAATTTTACCCTATATGTACCCAAGATGTAAATCTTAAGTCTATTTTAGCCGGTTTTAAGCAATGGGGAGTAGATGTTAACCTTACCGGTATTGCCGTAGCAGTACAAGATCACGGCAGGGCGCCGCAGGGGCAAAGCGATCGCCGTTTCAGATTTGAGCATTATGCCAACATGCTTAAAACCAGGCCGGATTTATTTGACTGGGCGTATATGCGCTCTGATATTCCGGCCTATCTTACGCGTATGTTGGCTGTCGCGTATAATCTGCCTGCTGATTTGCCGCTTTTGTGTATGGATACCGGTATGGCTGCGGTAATCGGCGCGCTGGAGGATAAAACCGTAGTTGCGGCGCAAAATAAGATTATCGTAAATATTGGTAATGGTCATACCTTGGCTGTATATTTACACGGCGATACAATTGTTGGTTTATGGGAGCATCATACTAAAAAATTGAATGCGGATAAAATAGTATATCTAATAAATGCTCTAATTAGCGGTGAGCTGGACAATGATCAGATATTTAATGACGGCGGGCACGGAGCGTTTATAGACTCAGATAATTTTAGACATATTAAGCCGGATTTGATATGCTTAACCGGGCCTAATCGTGGTATAATGGATGCTTATGGGTACTATCCGGCGGCTCCTTATGGTAATATGATGTTAACCGGATCATATGGTCTGCTTAAGGCGTATCTTAAACTGTCATAGCGATCTTTCGGGGTGTCTCACCCCGAAACATAAACTAATAATATCAGTGTAGGGTGGATTAAGGGGCTTTTATATAACCGATCACCAAAAAATGAGCAAATAACACAAAACGCTCAAAAGATCGCCCCGAATCCACCACCTGGCAGCGGACAATGAAGGTGGGTCCGCAACAATTAATACAATATACAC
>JAJRXT010000066.1 GCA_024276125.1 bacterium | reverse complement strand
TAGATACTCAAATAAAATCCCCATTTTTACAGACTGAAAACATCCGGCAGCAACAAATATCAGCCTGCCTGCAAAAATATAATATTCAAAACGAGTTAATTAAACTTGATTATAAGACTCAAACCGCCTATTACGAACTATTATACCTGATTCCAAACTATAATCAGCTTGCCAGACTAAGAAAGATAAACCGCACAAGTCCGTTAACATCTGTAGGCTGGGAAAAAGCCTTGGATGAGAAACAAAAAATAAATTCCCATACAACAACCTTAAAAGACAATAAACTCACCCTATACATAAACAATATAGAACTATTTAACAATCAGGAAGAACAAGATTTTTTAGTCCAACTATGCCAAAATAAATCAATAGAGAAACTCTTTATAAACCTAAATTCATGGCTTGCTGCCGGTTACAGAAGCAAAAAATCAATCAGCCAATTGGCTGAATTTTGCAATATGCTGTACTCACATAAAATAGGTATATACGCCGTAATCGGTAAATACAATTGGCAAGAGCAAAATCTGTCCGACAAAATAAAATCAGCCGTCAGACCAATACTGGATTATAACCGTATTCATATTTATGATGAAAGCATAACCGGAGTTTATATCCAGCTTGATTTTCCTGAAAAACCGCCTAAAACAATTGATAAAATTGCCCTAAACCAACCGATAGACCTTTATAGGCAATTATACCAGCAAATAAAAGCCGAACCGAATAACTTAAAATTGTGCATCACAATGCCTTACTGGCTTGATGATATAGATATACAAATACTGGCTGATAATATTTATTATGCAGATGAGCTTTTTATAAAACTTCCTGAAAATGCGAATATAGAGCAATCCCTTAAAAAAGTAGAAACCGAAATAAAATTGGGCGGACAAATGGATAAAGATGTCTTACTGATTATTGACACTGAAAAATTTGACCAAAAAAAATCGCTTTGTCTGGAAGAATATATGGACAGGCTTCAGGATAAATCACCGTATAGCTTAAAATTTGCTATAATGGATTATCAAAAATATCAACGCCTGCTTTTACCAGATTTGGAGAATTAAAAATTGCGCCTGCATCAACCAACCAACTCCCCGCCTCCGCCGGCTTACAGTAAAAAACGAAAGTCTTGGGGGCGTTTTGTCTATATTATCGTCTTATTATTAATATTTTCTTATGCAATAAGCTGGGGTATAAAAAAGATAGGAACCATTGAAGCGCATGGTATTATCGAGGGTAAAAAAATCATAATACAGGCGCCGCTTAGCGCTAAAATAGAAAAAATAAATTTTAAAATTGGCGAAAAAGTAAATAAAAACCAGGAAATAGTCTTTTTAGATAAAAAGGATTTACAAGATAAAATTAAACAACAAGAAATGGAAATAAATACCTTACAGAGAATCTGTGAAGCTGAAGAAAAAAAATTACCCCTACAAATAGAAGAAAAAAACAATGAATTATTATTAAAACAAGGCAGGTTAAAACAAAATTATCAAAGCCTGATAGGACAAACAAGGCAAGAACAACTTAGATTAAACCAACTAAATGACAATCTGGCAGACCAAAATCAGCTAAAAGAAAAAAGCAAACATTTGCTTAAATTAAACGCCCTCACCGAATCACAATTTATAAAAATACAAAAGAATTCAGATAAAATAAAAGAGGAAATATCACGCATAAAGCTTCGCTTAGAATCAGCCGAGCAGGAATTGTTGCAGCTAAAACATAATTTAAAACTTATAGAAAAAACAAACCGATTATCACCCAAACACTTAAAACAAAAATCTCCTCTGCCTATTTTAAGCGCCAAATTAGCCGCCGCCGCACTCAAATTAAAATTGCTTAAAAACAAAATAAATATGCGGACAATCCGCAGCCCTGCCACCGGCATAGTAACCGATATTTTTAAAAGCCCCAACGAAATAGTCGCCGCAGGTCAAGAGATCGCAGAAATTGTAAACCCTGATACAATCTACATAAAGGCATTCTTTGACCCCAAATACCAGCAGGAATTATCTAAAGGAAATATTGTTGATTTATTGTTTGATAATAAGCAGGAAGCTGAAGGGAAAATATACAAATTTTATCCGGCAACCACTCCCCTGCCGCCGCAATTTCAAAAAACCTACCAGCCGCATAAAAGAGCGCTATGCGTAGAGATTCAACCGGTATCACAAAAAACATGGCCGCATACTATCGGCATGGGAGTAACGGTTACAAAGAAAAACTGGCCTTAGGACTTCACGTTTCCCCGCTCAGTTCCGTTTCAATTTGCTCAATGCTTGGCAGGCTGGACTTCAGGTTTTCCGGTAGGGCGCGGGTCAGTTCATACTCGGAGATACCAATAGGTTTATGTATATCCCGCAAGGCGTATTCTGCAAGGATTCTCTCTTTAGTCTGGCATAAAATCAACCCAATCGTCGGCTGATCGGTCGGATGTTTTAGAAAATCATCAACTACTGAACAGTAAAAGTTCATTTTGCCTGCATATTCCGGCTTAAAATCCCCTTTTTTTAGTTCAATTACAATAAAGCTGCGCAGTTTCAGATGATAAAACAATAAGTCAATATAATAATCTTTGTCACCAAGGCTCAGATGGTACTGCCTTCCAACAAAGGCAAAACCGATACCCAATTCCAACAGAAATTTTTCAAGATGTTTTATTAACTCATGTTACGCAAAAAAAATAATAACGTCGCCGTAGGGTGGATTAAGAGGTCTGATATAACAGGTATTCGTTATAAATTAAAGACAATACAATTAAATAATGATTACCCCGAATCCACCATCACTGCTAAGATGTGGCGGCTCCGCAACTATTAAATAAGTATATCTAATCTCTGTTTATAGAGTTCTTATATAATACCGGCTTGAGCCGCCCTACGTTGATAAAAACTGATTTTGCATAAGCAGAATATTATGCCCCCATGGTATTTGGGAAACAGGCTGTTTCCCAATTGCGGCATTTGTTTTGTATTCTTTATAAAACCGCACCATAAATTTTATGTTTTTTTCAGAAAACCCTTTGAGTTCAGGCAATTGATTTTGAATATCTTTTGCCAGTCGAGGGATTACTCCGGCTCCCCATCCTTCGTCCTGCTGCCGCTCATAAATCATCCTGCCTATATCCCAATACATGGCTATCATCTCGGCATTTGCTGAAAGCGTGGCTTTTAGCTGCGCTTGACGAATACGGGTTTTGATGTCAGTCAGTAAAACGCCGTAAAAGACAAGACCGCTCTTATCATTTTTATCTACTTTTATACAAACCAATCATTTCAAGCAAAATCATTTGCAAACCTGCCAGTAAAAAACCATACGCTACTGAGTAATATAAATAAACAAAATATCCCACGCCAAATGAGTAATCAGAGCCGCTGCTAATCCGCCTTTAAGATAAATAAACCCCCACACCAATGCCAGCGCCCCGTCATAAATACCGGTTACCGGCCCCAAACTGACAGCGCGGGCAAAACTTAAAAGGGAAGATATATATATAGCCCCATTATCGCCCAAATAAGGACGCAATAATTCCAAGCAATAGCTGCGATAGAAAAGCTCCACCGCAATGACTATAATAATAATACCTAAAACAGAAAGTATGGGATTTATACGCTGCCAGGGTTCGGCAAATGAGAGCCAGGCATTCTTATCAATCGCTATCGGCAGGATATCGGCTTGCGATAAATAATACCCGAGGCGGGTCGCTAAATATGCCGATAGCATGATAAATATACCTATTACGGTATACTTTATGTTAACATCGACGCTATATTTATACCCGCTAATATCCTTTTTTATAAGCCAGCAAGCGGCTAGCCCTAAAAGGATAAAATAGACTATATTGCTATAAGGACGTGGAGTGTCAAGGTAGAACAACAGAAAAAAAAGCAAACCGGCTGTTACGTGAGCCGCTATCAGTCGAAAAAGAGATGTTTTGGGCATCGGTTCTTAAGACATTATATATTTTATAAAGTAACTCAAGTTGCTTACCTATGATGAAGTTATCCATTTTTGTCATTCTGAACGAAGCGTAAGCGCTGTGAAGAATCTACTCGCATACGTGGGCAGACCCTTCGCTTCGCTCTAGGGTGACAGCAAAGATAAGCAAACGATTGAAACCTGTAAGATTAACCCCCGAATTGTTCGGGCTAAGACGGTTTTTGACCGATATGCAGCGCCATTGCTCCGCCGGCTAAGTTTATGTAATGCACGTTTTTGAAACCGGCTTTCTGCATTTTATCCTGTAACTCTTCCTGTTTGGGAAAGGTATGTAAGGAATTGGGCAGATAGCTGTAAGCTTCATAATCATCAGCCACCAATTTACCGACACAGGGCACTACCCGAAAAAAATAAAAATAATACAACTGAGCATAACCGGGTATAAACGGACGTCCAAGATCAAGACAGCCGAATTTGCCGCCCGGCTTTAATACGCGCAGAATCTGCCTTAAGCCGTAATCAATATCGGCCAGATTCCTAATGCCGCAGCCTACTGTAGCAAAATCAAAGGTATTTTCCTTATACGGCGGATAAAGCGCATTAGCCCGGGTTAAAGAAATAGGCTTACCCTCCACCTTATGCCGACCGCTAGCCAGCATCCCGGAGCTAAAATCAAAAGCCGCTACCCTGCCTTTTGCTCCCGCCACCCGCGCTGAAGCCAGGGCAAAATCAGCCGTACCCGTACAGCCGTCCATTACCACAGCGCCGGGAAATATACCCAATTTGCGCACGGCATACTTGCGCCAATAGGAGTGCATACCAAAACTCATAAGAGAGTTCATTAAATCATAAAATTTGGCAATGGAATCAAATACCCCGCGTACGTAGGTTTCCTTTTCCTTTTTTCTGCCGGGTTGATTAATCCGTTCTATTTTTTCTTTAAGTTCTTTGTTGTTTTGCGGTAACATAAAATCACACCTTATTTAAGGGGCGAGGCGCCCTAAGCTATATTTCGGTATGTCCCATGCCTAAATATAAGATACCTTGGCAAGTTGACAGTTTCGGGGTGAGACGCCCCGAAACATAAATTTCCTATTGTAGCAGCCAACCTTTAGGTCGGCCGCGGTAGGCGGGTTTAAAAACCCGCAGCTACATTTTGAATTGTTTTTCCAACAAATCCGTATAACCAGCTATTGCCTGTTTAGTTATAATGTCATCAGTTTTTACCGCTCTTTTTGCTACTTCCATACAGTGTCCACAAGCATTACAGGAAGTTTTTTGACAGTCTTTATTAAGAAAATACTCGATAAACTCATCTAGTTCACTGTTGTCAATGAATAGTTCAGCTTCTGGCGCATTATGATAATTTTTGCGTTTAATTGAGCCAAAACCATTGGGAATACTCAATAATTCTGCAAAATTATCAGGACTTTTGCGCTTTATATAAGCTAAAATTGCATTTTTAAGCCATTTAGTATTTTTAGTACGTCCCGAAAGCTTAAACCGGCTTAAGCCTATATCCTCATAATAGCTCATATCCTCAGGTCTGATCCACGGAGATTTAATCAGCTCCGCAGGATAAGACAATCTCGCCAAAGAACAAGATATCACCGGATAATCAAAATCGGGCGCCTCGCCATGACTATTTGAAGAATGAGAATTTATATTGGCATGATATCGTCGATATGGACAGCCGAACAGGCAGGCATTATTTACAATAATCTGAAAATTACAGTCCACCTGCTTAATTAAAGAGCGCAAAAACTTAACATTACGATTATACGACTGCACTATGGTAATCTCATCTACTCCCAATTGCTTATACATCTTAGCTTGATCAATTGAGTCAATATGAGAAAACACTGATGCCGATATTTTTAACTGCGGATAATTGCGCTTAATAATTTCAATTAAATAAGGAATAGATACAGTAACCGAATCAACCTTTACCTCACAAAGCCAGTCAAGCAATTGTTTTAATTCATGCCGGCCTTTAGATGAATATTCAATATTTCCCAAACAAGATGAATTTAATACATAATTAAATTCATAGCCTGATTTATGTACTAAATCAATGTGCGCCCTCGCCGCATCAGCGCCTACATAAGGGACAGCCGCCGCCGGACGCCCCCCGCCGATAACATCCAATTGCAGGCGCCCATAAAAGCTCAATATGGGCAAACCGCCCAGACCGGCTAATAAATTATTATCCCAATTGGTAGGTACATTAAGCTGCATAATACGTTTACTTGTTCTTTAAGCTTTCGGGTAAGACACCCCGAAAAATATAATTTATTCTCAAGTGTCACCCTGAGTGAAGCGAAGGATTCGTATTAGATTATTCGCTTCAGAATGACAGAAAATAATATTATCGTTGTGTAATAAGCGGTAGGGTGGATTAAGGGGTTTTATATAACAGACGTCCTTTATAAACAAAGAACATCAAACTGCAATAACGACTACCCCGAATCCACCACACCTGTTTGGCCAATGCCATTAAGTTAAGGAAATTGTCATTCTGAATGAAGCGAAGCACAGTGAAGAATCTCTCTGTTTTCAAATACTTGAGATTCTTCGGCCTCCGGCCTCAGAATGACAGCTGGCGGTATCCTTTTGACCTTATCCCAGAAAACAAAACGCTCTAATTTTCTATAAACTGCCTATCTTCAATATCAACCGGCATATCTGCGCTAAGCTGTATCAGCCCCCGGCTTATCCCAATATCAGCTAATTGCCCTGTTTTAGCCAGATTATCAACCCCCGGATTTTTATATACAGCCTGCCCTATTACATCAAGTTTGGTTTTCTTATATGTAAATTCAACCGGCCGGCTGCAAATTTGCGGATTGCAGGCATCCTTATAAGCCGCGCACTTCCACCAATAAGTAGAAAATTCATTCCCCCACAACTGATATTCAAATTCAACATCATCAGGCGATAATGCTATAATATCAGTCAGTTGCGCTATATCAAGCTTTGCCGGTAAACTTATTTTAGAAATTCCACGATTTTTTAAAAATCTTACAATGTCAGAATTATACACACTCAAACCATAGGCTGTCATACGATGCTTGGCAAAAGGCAATTTTACTCCGCCCCAATTAGTAAATACTATTTCAGAACGAGGAAAATTATTTAATATATCAATACAATCATTAAGATAGCTGTCAGCCCTATTATCAAAGGTAATCGGCCAGCAAAATTGGGCGATCTTTTCACTTATGCTTATTTTTTGTATAGCCTCGGCTATTTTAGCTGCCGGCCACAAAAATTTGCTTAAAGGCAGGCAATATGGATAACCAAAGCGGATGTAATCTACTTTACTATCAAAGTGAAAGGTCCGGTCACATATGCAAGCAGATTCTTCGCTATACTCAGAATGACAAGATGTTAATCCGTCTAAAGAAACGCTATTTGGGCTCGTCCCTGCCCCGAAGTCTATAGGCTCAGGCTTAAGGGACAGCCCGAGTACCAAAAGTAATTGTTCATAATTTGCTATCTCCACCCCTAAGCGCATAATACCGCCTTGTCTCTTAAGTAAAAATCAGTCTCAAAAGGACAAAGACCCGTCAGCTCATTTTTTATATTATTATCCGTTAAAGAATTACTTGCTACAGCCTCATCCAGCGCATTTTTCCAAATAGCTATTATTTTTTTCCAATTCCGTATATTTTTAGTAGCGGGTATAACCTTAATACTGTATATATTGGTGTTTACAATTTCTGATAATAAAAAAATATCAGCCTGTACCGTGGGATTCCAAAGAACAGCCGAACCATTATTAGCCGTATATTTACCACAAGCAAACGCCAAACCGCTCTTATCCTGCGATACACAAGAGCCACTGCCTGCCCTATATTTATACGCATAATCCGGTAAGCGGCAATCATGCCCCTCCCAAGCCGGACAAACAAGACCGTATACAAATAATTCTATTTGCGTATTGGAATTAGCGGCTAAATAACTTACATCAGATAATGTGTGCAACCGTGATAAAATAATCCGATTTGCCCCAAGTTCGGTAAACAAAACAATATCATCATAATTTATAACTCTAGCGGAACTGGAGACTATAAGAGCAAATGATTCCTTATCTGCTAATTCCGAACCCGCCCACTCAATAAGCTCAGGCGCGCCTAAGACTATACCGTCCGCACAGACCTGATATATTTTATAAGCCGCATCTTTATAGTTTTTAAGCTCATGTTCTCTGGGATGCCCGTTTATAACCGGATAGACCTTTTTGCCCGCATCATGTGCCAGACTTACCAAATCAGGCACATCTGCTAAATCAAAAAAATCACATCCCCACCTGATAGCCGTAAAACCGGTTATCGGCAGATATATTGCATCCGCCTTACTTTTCGTAGCGGCAATAAATATTTCCCTGTTATTAGCGGCTGTAACTAGTTTCATCGTTAATAATTATATGTTTCTATAATAGGTTTTAGAACCTAATTTTATGCTTAGAGTTTGTGACAGCCGAATTCTCAAATCCGGCAGTCTGGCAGGCGTCAGATTTCTTAATCTTACGCCACAAATAAACTTATGTTGTCGGTATGTCCCATGCCAACACTCCTGCGTTAAACCTTTTTATTTCGGGGTGAGACACCCCGAAACATACATCTGAATCTGGCCGCGTATGCGTGAAGATTCGTCACTTCACTCCGTTTCGTTTAGAATGACGACAAAAGTCAACCGCTTGACCCAAACGGGCGGATTCATAAGCCAAAAGCGAACATTGCAACACGCTTTGCGCCTCATCCAGCCAAAAACTATCCTGTTTTTCACAAGCCAGCATATCCATAAAATTACCTATTAAACCGGTATACCATGGAGTATGCGCTGAATTTTTGGAAAAACCTTCTGTCAAATCTACAATATTCTCTTTTCCATTTACTCGCCAAGTCAATTTGCCCTCGGAAATATTTATCTCTCCCTTATCGCCTATAATACGCTGACTGGTATGCCGCCTATCGGATGCCCAAGTCAGATCAAGCTCTGCCGCGCCCTTTTCATGCTCTATTTTGATCCAAGCGGTATCTTCTAATCCTGTATGATTATGCACCAGCGTATCCATTTTGGCAAGCAGACTGTGCGGCTCTCCCAACAATTGCCGCGCCAGATAAAACAGATGACTGCCGTGGTCTAATACTATTCCGCCTCCGCTTTCTTCTTTTAATATGCGCCAGTCAGGTTTCCAATAAGGATTACCCAAATTGGGATAAGAGCGTAAAACCTGTACTTCAAAGCGTTTGGGCTGACCGATTTTACCGGAATTTATCAACTCTTCCGTCAGCTTCCATTGCTTGGAATAGCGGTATTGATGACATGGAACCAACTTTACATTATTTTGCTCTACCGCCTCCAAGATTTTCTGCATATCGCTGTTAGATGTAGCCAGCGGTTTTTCGCATAAAATATTTACTTTACTGCCGGCTGCCGCCGCGATAATTTCAGCATGATATGCAGGCGGAGTACAAATATCTATAAAATCCAACCTATGATCGCATAATAAATCACGATAATCGGTATAGGTATCGGCTTCAGGGAATAATTGTCTAAATGCTGCCAGATTCGGCTCGCACTTATCTACTCCGGCGACAATCTCCACTTGAGGGTACAGTTCGCTATAAATCGGCAGATGCCCCTTTATAGCAATATTACCCAATCCAACTACAGCGCCCCGATAGGACATATCAGTCTCCATTACTCCAAAGATACTTGTATCTTTCTATATGTTGACAGGCCAAGCGCGCGGCTTGTGCCGGACCGTTTATATGGCGGTTTAGTTCCATAGAAAGCCAGCCCTTATAATTTATCTCATTTAATAAATTAAAGATTTCAATATAATCAACGCATCCCTCGCCCGGCAAAAGATGCCTATGCGGAAATGCGGCAGCATGTACGTCATCTAAGTGTATATGTGTTAAATACGGCGCAAGCTTGCGGATATAATCGCTTAAATTTTCGCCAATACCATCTGCATGAGCTAAATCCACCACCACCCCGAAGGTATCCTGCGAAAAATTATTGGCAAACAATTCAATAAGCTGAGCAGGAGTTGACAGCCATTTTTCCGGCTCCGGCTCAAGGCCTATCCGAATTCCTCTGGCTTTAGCCTCAGCGCCGATTTTTTGCATAGCTTCTATAAAATACTGCTCCTGAAGCTCAGGTGATATTTTCTCATATAAGCCGCCGGATGCCGTATGTACTTGTCCTACTCCAAAGTAAGCCGCTAAATCCAATACGCGGATAAAACGGTCTATCTGTTCACATCTTTTTTGTGCGCTAGGCGCCACAAAATCCAAATGAGCGCTAACCGCAAAAACATCCAAATTATAATTTTCTATTTGTTTTCTAATTTCAGCCCAGCGATCTTTGGTATCAAAAGGGCTGATATGCGCGCCTTTTGCCCACAGCTCTATACCTTTGTATCCATAATCGGACAAGGTTTCTAAGGCATAGGACAGGGGATAATTACGATAAGCATTGGTCAAAAAACCTAATTTCATTGTATTTATTTTTTAGTCTTTCTTGTTTTTTTGTAGGGTGGAACAAGGACGAAGTCCGATTCCACCACTTCTCGCGGTGAGCAGGTCAAGTGTGGCGGACTTTTTAATGAAACATACTTAAAACATTTATTTACTACTATGCGCTTATGCACTTTATCTTGCCAATCTGGAGATTCTATTGCTTTTGCCACGTCATTTTCAGATATACCATACAAACGCATATTGTTTCTGGCATGTCTGGATATTTGCATAGTTCTAACCACGTCTCACTTCAAAAGCAGTACATCGCCTAAAGTTGCCAGAAACAATAAATTGGCAATCCCGACATTCAAACCGTAAGCCAGTTTTTTGTAATGTTCAAAGCCCTGTTTAAAAAGCACAAAATACTCATAAGCCAAAAACGCAGCCACTATTACCAAACCCATTTTATAAATAAATCCCAAATTTAAGAGCCGGGTAATATAATAAAAAGCCAGCATAGATACAATGTGCATAGCCAGCGCTAATTGATTAGAACGCACATAACCCAAGCGCGCCGGCATTGAATGCAAACCCGCCTGTTTATAAAATTCAGTATCCTGATTATCTAAAATAATATCAAAAGCGCTGCACCAAAGCAACACGCCCAGCGCTAAAACAAAGGTAGCTGTTTGTACGTTATTAGAAATAGCAATCCAAGCGCCCACCGGCGCAAAAGCCAAAACAAAACCCAAAAGAATATGCAGCCCGCAAGTAAACCGCTTAGCATAAGGATAGGCAATTATAGCAGCAATAGCCAAGGGCGATAAATAAAAGCACAATGGATTAAGCATGTAAGCCGCCCAAACCAGCAGAATAAAATTAACAAGCGCAGCCATCCATACGCAATTATCAGAAATTAATTCTTTGGGTAATATTCTATTTTTAGTTCTAGGGTTTATTTTGTCAATGGGTTTATCAATCAGACGATTTACATACATACCGGCATTACGGGCAGCCATAAACCCCATAAGCACCAATATACTTTTACCCAGCGGCGGCAATCCGCCGGCAGCCAAGACTATCCCCATTAAGAGAAAAGGCAGGGTAAGCCATACCCATTTCATGGTAGTTAATTTATATAAAACACAGCTCTTCTCCCAAACGCTAGAAGCCATATTCCTGCCATCTTTTGCTTACCAAGTCTTTTATATCCTGACTCATAGTAATTATTTCCGGCCAATCACCCCTTAAACCTTCTTCAGCGGTTTTTATGGTAGCGTCTATCCCCATTTTAGTGCCTAAATATTTTTCACGCGCCGCCGCATCCAACACATCTACAGGCCCTTCAGTAAAGGTAACATCATAATGCGGATCAATGTTATTGCCTACATGCCACCAAACCTCCGATAAATCATGAATATTTACGCCCTCATCTACTACAATGATTATCTTGGTAAACATTAACTGACCCATACCCCATAGAGTGTGCATCACCTTTCTGGCATGCCATGGATACTGCTTTTTCATGGAAACAATTGCCAGATTATGAAACACGCCTTCAGCCGGCAGGTTAATATCCACCAGCTCAGGTAAGACCATTTGCAATAATGGAAAAAATATCTTGGATAAGGCCTGCCCCATATAAAAATCCTCGCGCGGAGGACGACCGGTAACAGTAGTCTGATATATGGGATTCTTTCTATGCGTTATACATTTAATCTGAAATACCGGAAACAAATCTTCCTGTGAATAGTGTCCCGTATGATCTCCGAATGGTCCCTCTGGTCGTTGTTTACCCGGCTGTACCACCCCTTCCAGTACAATTTCAGCCTCAGCCGGCGCTTCCAAATCCACGGTTATACACTTAACCAGCTTAACCGGTTTACGCTTTAAAAACCCCGCCAATAAAAATTCATCCACACCCTCGGGCATAGGCGCGCCTGAAGCTATAGATACCGCCGGTTCAGCGCCAATAGCCACCGCAACCTCCAGCGGTTTCTTCATTTTAGAACTTTTTTGATAGTGCGCAGCGCCGTGCTTATGGATATGCCAGTGCATACCGGTACTTTGATCGTCAAAAACCTGCATACGGTACATACCCACATTACGCCGAGCGGTTTCCGGGTCTTTGCTAATTATACAAGGCAGGGTTATATATTTACCCCCGTCTTGCGGCCAGCATTTTATAATTGGAAAGATATTTAATGAAGGCTTGTCTTTAATTACTATTTCTTGGCAGGGCGCTTTTTTAACGATTTTGGGCTGCATACCGGCCAATCTTTTCAGCTTGGGTATAGATTTTAGCCTATCGCGCCAATTTTTAGGAAAATCAGTCTTAATTAGCGAGGATATATCTTCCTTTAAGCTGTCAAGCGATTCTACGTCCAATGCCAGACAAATACGTTTTTCAGAACCAAACAGATCGATTGCCAAAGGAACATCGGAACCGGCTACATTATTAAATAATAAAGCCGGGCCGCCTTGCCTGTTTTTACGCTCGATGATTTCAGTAATTTCCAGTTCAGGACTAACTTTTGTGGATACTGTTTTTAGCTCATTATGTTCTTCCAGTATCTTTAAAAACTCCCTCAAGCTTTGAGGAGGCATATATACACCATTTGTTATAAATCTCCCTATACAGCAAACTTTCTCCACTCAAATTTAAACATATTATATCCTTACAATAAATATATTGTCAAATTTATATGGTTTTTCGCTTTTCAATCAGGCTAACCCTGATTAATCTTATCTGCCTACATAGTTTACTTTATCGGCATACTGACCCAATATTAATACATAATATAAAACAGCCGCTAAAATTATGGCGCCAAGAGCTACTATTTTGTGTAAACCTTTCATTATTGACACACCCCCTTTTTTAACATAATTAAACCAAAAAATAGGTTTATGCCAATAAATAAAGCAACTTTTGTGCCGAAAACTAACAACGCCTAACTTAGCTAACAATTCAACCAGTTAGCATTGAGCAAGGTTTATATAAAACAACACAAATTTTCAGCGGGTGTCAATATGACAAAATACGGCTAATTTGAATTGTCATATTGACAGCCAGTGATTTTGCTATCCTGTAGGCGTAGATTTTAAACTTAGCCCTACAACAGACGGGGAGACGCCCCAATGTTGTTGACTTAAGCATTTGTCATTCTGAACGAAACGGAGTGGAGTGAAGAATCTACTCGCGCAGGCTGTAGATTCTTCGTCCTTCGTCCTCAGAATGACAGGCTGAGCTGAAAAGAGCTTTTCATTATAGTATAGACTTAAGTAAGCAACAGCATTACCATTACCTCAGGCGGGAACAAGCCGCCGCCTCTACAGATCATAACTGCCCAGTTTACGATACAGTGTTTTTAAACCGATATTTAGTATCTGCGCCGTTTTTACCTTATTACCTTGGTTTACGCTTAAGGTTTTTAAGATAACCTGTTTTTCAATCTCCTGCATAGATGTACCCAAAGGTATAGTTAAATTATCGCATTCTGATGTATAAGAGCGATGTTTAATATGAGTCGGCAGATCATTTAGGCAAATTGTTTTGTTTTTTATCCGCACAACCGTACTTTCTATACAATTATTTAATTCACGAATATTTCCCGGCCAATTATATTTCATTAACAAATCCAGGGCATCCGGCGCTATATTATTTACTTCTTTATTGTTTTCCTTGCTGAATTTATCTATAAAATACTCTATTAATAAAGGAATATCCTCTTTGCGCTCCCTTAAGGGCGGCAGCTTAATATTAATAACATTTAAGCGATAATACAAATCTTCCCTAAATTCTCCCTTTTTTACGGCTATAGCCAAATTGGCATTAGTGGCCACAATCAAACGAACATCAACACAAATGGTTTTCTGTCCGCCTACTCGCTCAAATTCCCGTTCCTGCAACACTCTAAGCAGTTTCACCTGTATGTGTGAAGGAATATTTCCGATCTCATCTAAAAATAACGTGCCTTTATGGGCTAGTTCAAAACGACCCTTTTTGTTTTCATAAGCGCCGGTAAAAGCGCCTTTAACATGACCGAAAAGCTCGCTTTCCAAAATCCCCTCGGATAATGCCGCACAATTTACCTTTATAAACGGTTTATTACTGCGGGAGCTAAGCTGATGTATAGCATTGGCAAAGAGTTCTTTACCCGTACCGCTTTCGCCCTCTACTAAAATAGTAGTTTTAGACGGAGCAATTTGTTCTATTAAATCAAATATTTCTCTCATCTGGCGGCTTTTGCCGATAATTTGCTCAAAACGGTAACGATTACGCAACTTTTCTTTTAGATAAATATTTTCAACTAGCAGCCTTTGAGTCATAAGCGCTTTTTCCACCATAGCGCTTAATTTATCAATATCAACCGGTTTGGTTAAAAAATCATAGGCTCCTTCTTTCATTGCCTTAACCGCAGTTTCTATAGTACCGAATCCGGTAATAATAATAATCGCCGTATGCGGAGCCGATTTACGGGTAAATTTTAGAAGTTCCATACCGGAAATATCCGGCATTCTCAGATCGCTGATTAAGAGGTTAACCTCTTTTTTTGATAAAATTTGTTTGGCCTTATTTCCGCAGCCTGCCGTTAACACATTATAACCGTCTTCTTCCAAGGCCTGTTTTAAACCTTCTCGGGTATTTATCTCATCATCCACAACTAAAATAGTATCGCATTTATTTTGCTTCATCTTATTTATTTCCTAATAGTAACCAACTCGGTATTTTTATACTGTCCAGTGTCATTCTGAGCTGAAAGCGAAGAATCTCACTCGCAACGCGGGGCAGATTCTTCACACCACTTCGTTTCGTTCATAATGACAGCTTATACCGGTAAATCTATAATAAAAACAGTGCCGACTCCCAATTTACTTTGAATTATGATTTGTACTTGATGCTCTTCTATTATACGCTGAGCAATAGAAAGCCCCAAACCAATACCGCTGTTTTTGGTGCTGAAAAACGGCTCAAATATTTTACGCTGCTGCGATTCGGCTATTCCCTGTCCGGTATCGGAAATTTTAATCACAATTTTCTTTTTTGAATAATATATGGTTTCAAATTTTAATTCCCCGCCATTTTGGCTCATTGCCTGCATAGAATTTAAACCAATATTTAAAAAAACCTGTTTTATGCGGTCTTCATCTAATAAAATAGTCGGTAGCGACTGATCTAGCTCAGCTTTAAGGCAAATTTTTCCCAAAGAAGCCTGCTGATTAATTAAACTAATGGTTTGTTCTACAATATCATTAATGTTTTTATTTTTCAATTTAATACGCTTAGGTTTAGCAAAACTTAAAAATTCATTTACAATATTATCTAAGCGCAAGATTTCACTGCTTATAATTTTAAATGTTTTGCTTATATTATCCGGTAATTGAGCAGAAAAATGTTTTACAGACCTTTTTAGTAACTGCATATTTATAGACATGGAATTTAATGGATTCCTTATCTCATGAGCCACGCCGGCTGCTAATTGCCCGACATAAGCCAAGCGTTTGGAATGTTCCACCTGGGCAGCCAGCTTTACTCTTTCAGTAATAAAATCCAAGGTAAGCACCACCCCGATATTTTTATTTTCTTTATCCTTTAGGGGCTGCGCCAGAGCATTCATAATAATATTTTCACCTAAGCGCTTGGACTTGTATTTTAAATTCGGCAAATGAATGTTTTTGCCTGTACTTGTTATATCAGCCAATAAATCATGCCAAACCAAATTATTTTCTACCGGTAATACTTCATTTAAAGACCGTCCTATAATTCTTTGAGAGCTAATTTGAAAATTATCCTCTAAGGCCTTATTTACCGCCATAATAAGACCATTACTATTTACTACCATAATTCCGTTAGTTAGACTGGTAAGGATATTTTCATGGAATTCCTTAAACCGCAATAACTCGATATTTTTATCGGAAAGTTCATGCGTGCGTTCTGCAACCTTTTTTTCAAGTTGTTGATGGGATTCATTTAATTTGTGCTGAACTAAAGACAATTCCTGATTAGTCTTAATCAGTGAAGAGACAATATTTCGATAAATACTCATTACTAATAAAAAAGAAGAGACCAAAGGCATAGGACGCCCAACTGCCACCAAATATCCCCTGATCCAGGGATACGGATTCAGTAAATATATAAGATGACTCGCCTGCTGTAAAAATAATACTCCCAAAAACAGGCGTAAAAATAAATCCCCGCGATATGCAATATGATTAAAATGCAGGTAGCATATAGTAAAGGCTAACAACAATAACAGCCAAATATTATAATAATAGGCGCCCCAAAAATCATGAAAGTGCGGCAGAATAAAAAAGGAATTAAGCCAAATAGGCGTAATTATAGAAAAACTTAGTATAAATAAAAAGATATTGTAACTTAAATATTTTTTAAGCCAAATCTTTTTACCGACAGTAGGATACAAAAATGCCCAGGTAACAAATATAAGCGACAAAGTCTCAAGATTCCAGTTAATAACCGGAAACCAAAACCTTGAACGCTTAATATGTAAAAAGACCTCATGCGCTAATGAAATATTGGTAAATATAAGATTTAACAGCATTACCAAGAAGGCAACCAGCAGATACAGCTTATCCTTGGTAAGCCTCCACTGATAGGAGAGCATGGAAATAACTATCAGGCAGGCAATTAGATATAAAAAATTATATAATAATTCCCAGCCTATAGAAGTAAAAAAATCCAGTCGCTGCATTTGTCACCAAAAATTTTTAGGTTTTACATCTGATGTTTCTATAATAGGTTTTAAGTTGTCACCCTGAGTAAAGCGAAGGGTCCGCTCACGTATACAAGCAGATTCTTCGGATTCCAGCCTCAGAATAACAACACATTAAATCTATCAATATAAGATGAACGCTGTATGTTGTATCCGGTACGTTGCGTAACATAATTTATTATATAAATATTGGCTTACCGGATTATTATACAACCTTATCCCGCATATTTCATCAGCTTATCGTATGAAAAGACAACCGCTCTATACATAACACACATAATGTTCGATTTTCAATTGTAGTGTTTGGTAATCAAACGCCCCCCTTTAATATTTCCAATAACTGTCCATATCCTTATTTTTTGTTTTATATCACTTTTATTGACTAAATACCACTTTTTTATGCTTTTGGTATATTAATTGCTTTCTTTAATGTACAGATTACATTTTTAACAAAAATTCTATTTATAAATTAAATAAACCGCTAAGCCTGTACACAGCAAAGACTATGCGGCAAATTAAATATAAAGAATCATCATTTACCTTACTTATAAATTTATGATTGTAGAAAAACAATGACTGAAAACAAAAACTTGCCGAAAAGTAACAAAAAAAGCATATTGATTGTAGATGACGAAGAGACTCTGACTTGGAGTGTATCTAAACATCCATCTATGAATCAAGAATATAACGTAATTTGCGCCAATAGCGCCGAAGAAGCTATAGAAGTCTTAAAAGAAGCAGAACGTGTCGATCTTATCGTCTCTGATATTAGAATGGACGGTATGAGCGGATTTGAATTATTAGAAGAAGTAAAAGCAGATAATTCTTTTATGCCGTTTATTATAATGACTGCTTACGGTTCAGCGGAAGATAAAAATAAAGCGCTGGAAAAGGGAGCGCAGCGTTATATTGAAAAACCCTTCGTTATGGATAACCTGATTAAGATAATCGGAGAAGTGCTAAAACAAAGTAACTATGTTCCGGTTAGCTTGGAAGAACAACCGGAGACGTACCTTAAGGATAATTCCCGATTATCCGATAGCAATAAAGATCAACTAATGGAATTATTGTCTCAGGTTATTCTTGATAGCGCTGATTTAATCTTTTTAAAGTTAAAATCGCCATGTGGTAAGGATGTATTACAACCTGGCGCTCCGGTAAATGAAAAGAAAAAAACCGACTTAATGTCTGCAAAAGCAGTTAATAAAATACAGACCGTCTGCGATAAGCTTAATATGGGAGAAGT
>JAJRXT010000065.1 GCA_024276125.1 bacterium | reverse complement strand
CTGCGGCGGTGATAAAGAAAGCTGCTACTCTCATCATCATCATGTAAAAACCCATAAACATAAGGCGGGTAAAGAAAACGAACACGGCCATGTGTATTAATTAGTTAATAGTATAAAAATCCTATTTTATCCTTTTATAGGGGCTGGTTTAAAACCAGCCCCTTGGCCGATCTTTCGGTCGGCATCTACAGTAGCCCGCACTGAAAATGCGATAAGTTCATATTACATAAAATCCGGGCAGGCTCGGACGTACATAAAACCTGAATTTTACATAAGGAAAACTTAAATATTATTATATAACAATCAATTACTATTCACATAGAATTAAGAGACGCCCCATTACTGTAGAGAAAAGGCTTGTCCTCTCTAGTTTACTCGGGCGGGAACAAGGTCACAGACCCCACGCCGCCCCTATAGGTTAATAAAATCAACAACTTTTATATCGGATTTAGGTTACATAATTTTTTTAGGAGAAAATAAATATGTGTGAAGCTAATGCTTATTTATATATGGAAGACGGAAGCGAGGAGCTTCTATTAGAGGATGTGGATGTAATGTGTCCTGATGAGGATAAAATTTATTTGCGCAGTATTACCGGCGAGCAAAAATGGATAAGCGCCAATATTAAAGAAGTATCCCTGGTAAACCACAAAATTGTTCTAAAGCAAAAATAATGCAACATGCTTGGCCATATATAAATTTCTTGCTTGGTGCAATTTTTGCCCTCCTTTTACAGTGGGTTTCTTATCGGAATTCCTTTAAAAATAACCTGAGTTCAACATAAAACTCGTTGATTTTATTAAATTTAAGGGCAGTGGATTGTCCCCGCCCATAATTTGGAAGGTGATAAACCCCAATGCCATTAAGTTAAGCTTTATACTATAATGAAAAGCTTTTCTTAGCCTGTAATTCTGAGGCCGAAGGCCGAAGAATCTGCTTGCATATGGAGGTAGATTATTCACTACGCTTCGAGACTGTGTCGTAACTGCTTAAAACCTGAAAAATACTCTCAATCTGTCATTCCTGCGAAGGCAGGAATCCAGTATTTTCAAGAAGTTATAGATTCACACCTTCGTGGGAATGACAGAAAAAAAGCGGTTTTTCCAGTTGTAACACAGCCTCTTCATTCAGAATGACAATTTCCTTAACTTAATGGCATTGGGCCCCCCCCGAAGCCCCTGTTGTCGGATTTGAGAATCCAACAACACAAGTTATAGAGATTTATGCAATTATGCTTATGTAGCAACATTTTAATATTTCTTATGTAGAATTCACGTTAAAAATACCAAATAAGCCTATAAATAGGAGTTTTTATGCCGCAAATCAGTCTGGTTGCCGCTTTTATGGCTGGTTTTTTATCATTTTTATCTCCCTGTGTGCTGCCGTTAATACCGGCATATATTTCTTTTGTAGCCGGTATTTCAGCTAAAGAACTTGAATCATCCGATAGTAAAAAAACAAAGAGTGTTTTTAATATCACCACAAATTGTCTCTTTTTTGTAATCGGGTTATCAACTGTTTTTATTCTATTGGGCGCTTCAGCCAGCGCCTTTGGCGGCTTTTTATTGCAAAATAGAAGATTACTTGAGATTTTAGCAGGGATTATAGTTATTCTTTTCGGACTGCACCTGACTCATATACTAAGGTTTAAGGTATTAGAATACGAAAAAAGGGTGCATCTTAAACACAAACCAAGGGGGATTATCGGCTCTTTTTTGGTGGGTATGGCCTTTGCCCTAGGCTGGACTCCATGTATCGGGCCTATTTTAGGCGGTATTCTAACCTATGCGGCAACGCAAGAAACCATATATCAAGGCATGTTGCTTTTAGCCCTATATTCACTTGGTTTGGGAATACCTTTTATTATAACCGGTCTTACAGTAAACAGCTTTTTTCTGTGGTTTGATAAAATTAAAAAACATCTGTTATTAATAGAACGCATAAGCGGAGTTTTTCTAATCTTAGTCGGAATATTAATGCTAACCAACCGCTTCCAGCAACTGACAAATTTTTTCGTACTGAATTTTTAGCCTGTAATTACGGCCTCAACTATCCGATTTTTACTGTCATTCCTGCCTCCGTAGGAATGACAGGTTGATAGCATTTTTCAGGTTATGGGCAGTTGTGACACAGCTTTAAACAGAGTGGGGTGAATAATCTGCCTACGTATGCGAGTAGATTCTTCGGCTTTTAAGCCTCAGAATGACAGGCTAAAAAGATACTTTTCGATATCGCTTTGTCCTTCAAGCCGAAACCATAAGAACGCCCTTAATTGCTTCGGTTTGAGACAAACCAACACCAGATAATAAATAACTTCAACTTAAATAATAGAAAATAGGAAAATAATTATGAAGAAGTATAAAATAAATAAAATTAAATACTGCCTTTTTTTAATTACAATATTTGTGTTGTTACAATATAACCTTAGCTGCAATAATAGTCAGGATTCTGTAGCTGTGCTGGAAAGCTCTGATCGTATATCTTTTATTAAGGCGCCGACTTTTGTATTAGAAGATTTAAACGGCAACAAGGTCAGTTCTAAAAAATATGAGGGTAAAATAACCATTTTGAGCTTTTGGGCTACCTGGTGTAAATATTGCCTAATAGAAATCCCTCATCTTAATGAGCTATATGAGAAATACAAGGACAAAGGGGTGGAAATTGTCGGCTTATCCTTTGACCGGCGCGGAGCCAAAGATGTGATTCCATTTTTAAAAAAGGTTAAAATAGACTATCCTATTTTAATAGGTAATCAAAATATTGGTTATCGATTCGGCGGGATAGTCGGCTTTCCAACTACAATTGTAATCGACCGAGACTGGAAGATATATCAAAAACATGCCGGCTTGACTGACAAAAAGATATTGGAGAATGATATCAAACAGTTATTAGCTAATGACTCTGCCAGATAACTCAGCTTAAGTTATCAGATTGATATCTATGTTTATGTATGCCTAGTGGTGCGTTTTCTTAAAAAGAATACCATCAACTGTCATTCTGAGGCCGAAGGCCGAAGAATCTCTACTTGCATACGCGTACAGATTCTTCATTCCGCTTTGCTTCATTCAGAATGACAAAACGAATGTATACATTTTAAGAAAACGCTGCTATACCTTGTTTGTATGAAATTAAAGAGAAAAAATGGTTGAATTATTAAGTCCTGTACAGGATTTTGTCAGTTTACGGGCGGCGATTGACGCTTGCGCTGATGCCGTTTATTTTGGCCTTAAAATTTTTAATATGCGGGCTAATGCAAAAAACTTTGAGCTGAAAGACTTGCAAAGAATCGTTAATTTATGTCATAAAAACAAGGTTAAGGCTTACCTTACGCTAAATACAATTATTTATGACAATGAAATAAATCGAATCAAGAGAATACTCACAAAAGCCCAAAACTGTGGAATAGATGCAATTATTGCATGGGACCTTGCTGTAATTAGTCACGCAAATAAATTAAAACTTCCAATTCATATTTCTACGCAGGCTTCAATCGCTAATTTTGAAGCTGTCAAATTGTTAAAAGAACACTTTGGGAATATTAAACGGGTCGTTCCGGCAAGGGAGTTATCATTAAAGCAAATTAAAGCAATAATAAAAAAACTAAAACAAGAAAATATTGATGTCGGCCTTGAAGTTTTTGTACATGGGGCAATGTGTGTTTCTATATCGGGAAGATGTTTTTTAAGCCAGGATATATTCCAAAAATCCGCCAATAGAGGCGAGTGTTTGCAGCCTTGCAGGCGCGAATATCTGGTAAAAGATATAAGCGGCCGCTCCGAATTGCTGTTGGGAGAAGATTATGTTTTAAGTCCAAAAGATTTGTGTGCATTGCCATTTCTTAATAAATTGTTAAAATCTGGTATAACTGCTTTTAAAATAGAGGGTAGGAACAAAAGTCCTGAATATGTCAAAACCGTAACTGAGGTTTACAAAAAAGCGATTGATAACCCTAAAATTAATAAACTTAAATTAATGGAAAGATTAAAAACTGTATATAACAGGGAGTTTTCTGACGGGTTTTATATGGGCAAACCGCTAAATGAATGGGCTAAATCAGATGGCAATAAAGCTGCCAGTAAAAAGGTTTACGTCGGTATTATTAATAATTTTTATAAAAAACTAAATGTAGCTGAGGTTAAAATAGAGGCTCATGAAATAAAAATTGGCGATAATTTAATGGTTCATGGAAATAAATCAGGCGTTTTTGAACAAAAGATTGAATCAATGCAGATAGACCATGAAGAGGTTAAGAGACTAAAAAAAGGGCTGGTCGGTATTAAATTTAATCGGCGGGCAAGGCCTAATGATAAAGTCTTTGTGATTATTTAATACAGCTATTCCCTAATTAACCTAAGTTCAACATAATTGATTTGATTTATTTATAAAGAGCAAAACCGTGAGGAACCCTTCTTTCAAGAAGGGTTTCCCCCAAGGTTTTATCCTTTACAAATAAATCAAATCAATTATGCCGAATTCATGTTAATTAGGATCGTTTCCAATAGAAATTTTGTACTCACCAACGACATATCAAACAAAATCATCCCGGCAAAGAATCATATGCAGATAATTACTACCCATAATAATGCGGATTTTGATTCACTAGCCTCAATGCTGGCGGCTCAAAAGCTGTATCCTGAAGCTAAATTGGTCTTTGCTGGCTCACAAGAAGAAAACCTGCGCCAATTTCTGGCCATATCTGCTCATAAAATCAATTACTACAAAGTAAAACAAATAAATATAGAAAAAATTACCCGCCTCATTTTAGTGGATACGCGACAGGCAGAACGAATCGGAAGCCTGTCTAAAGCTCTTGACAGGCCGGATCTAGAGATTATTATCTATGATCATCACCCGCCTACGCCTAATGATTTACACGGCCGTATAGAAAACATACAGGAAGTCGGAGCGACTACCACTATATTAGTGCATATACTAAAAGAGCGAAAACTCAAAGTAACCCCGGCGGAAGCTACTGTATTTGCACTGGGTATTTATGAGGATACCGGTCTGCTTACCTATAATTCAACCACTCCCGCCGACCTTATGGCCGCAGCCCATGTAAGGGCTTGGGGGGCAGATTTAAATGCGATTAATACCTTTATTAACCGTGATATGTCGGCTCAACAAATCTTTACGTTGGGCGAGCTTATACAAAATGCGGAAACCTACCTGATAAATGAAATAGAAGTAGTTATATCCTGTATTTCAATGGAAAAATATCACGGGGATTTGGCAATACTTGCCCATAAATTAAGAGATATTGAAAAAATAGATGCGCTTTTTATGCTGGTACGTCTTGAAGCCAGGGTGCATCTGATAGCCAGAAGCAACTTAGAACAGGTAAATGTCGGAGAGATTGCCATGGAATTGGGAGGAGGAGGGCATCCGACCGCCGCATCAGCCACCATTAAAGAGCTTAGCCTGTCCCAGACTAAAGATAAATTATTAGACATATTAAAAGAACATATAAGCTCATCATATACAGTAGCAGACATTATGACCACTCCGGCAAAATCATTGACAGCAAGCGCCAGTATATTAGAAGCTAAAGAGCGCTTTACGCGCTACGGTATAAATCATCTGCCGGTTGTAAATGACAATATGTGCGTTTTAGGCATTATCAGCCGGCAAACTGTAGATAAGGCTATTGCTCATAATATGAATGATTCTTTGGTAGCCGAGTGTATGGTAAGCGATATATCATGGCTTAGCCCTGATACTGATTTGCTTAGCGCCAGAAAATTAATTATGCAGCGGCACCAGCCGCTCTTGCCGGTCGTAGAGGATAAGCGATTGCAGGGAGTAATTACCCGCAGTGATTTGCTGCGCATGATGCACGAATATATGGCGCATCACCCGCAATTGGTTTATCCCAAACGCGATATACAGACTTATAAGAAAAACCTTACGGCGCTTATACGCGAGCGCCTGCCGGATAAAGTGCAAAATATACTTAAGCTGGTTGGGCAGGTTGGCGATGAGGCCGGTTATGCGGTTTATGTAGTAGGCGGTATGGTGCGGGATTTGTTGCTTCGGATGGATAATCTGGATATGGATATCGTAGCGGAACAAGACGGTATAGAATTTGCCCGAATTCTGGCTGAACGCGTAGGCGGACGTTATAAGGCTCATGCAAAATTTGCAACAGCAGTATTAATCTTTCCCGATGGATTCAAAATTGACGTAGCTACAGCCAGAACGGAATACTATGAACACCCCGGGGCATTGCCTATTGTGGAACAAAGCTCTATTAAACAGGATTTATACCGTCGGGATTTTTCTATTAACAGCCTCGCTATTCAACTTAATCAAAAACATTTCGGACGGCTTATCGATTTTTTCGGCGGGCAGCAGGATATAAAAAATAAGGTAATACGCGTACTGCATTCATTAAGTTTTGTGGAAGACCCCTCGCGGGTTTTTCGGGCTATCAGATTTGAACAAAGATTCGATTTTAGGATCGGTAAATATACTATGGATTTGATTCAGCACAGCAAACAGCGCAGGTTATGCGACAGGCTGGCCGGCGGGCGGCTTATGCAGGAGCTGGTAATGATCTTTGAAGAAAAAAATCCTGCCAAAGCAATTATTCGCATGGGTAAATTGGAGCTATTACATTTTATTCATCCCGCCATTAAGGCAAACAAAAGGTTAATTCAATTATCCGGTAATATTCATATGATAATCCAGTGGTATAATTTGCTTTTTTTAAAGCATAAAATAGAAAAATGGCTGCTATACCTTTTAACAATATGCGATCAGCTAAACGATAAACAGGCGGGACAGGTTTACAAGCGCCTTAATCTGGGCGTACGGCATATCAGATTGTTAAATGATGTAAGGGCGCAAACCCCTAAGATTATGAACAGATTATATAGATTCAACGACAAAGCGCCCAGCAAAATATTCCGCCTGCTTAAAGGAAGCAGGCAGGAGGCGCTGCTTTATGCAATGGCCAAAACCGGCAGTAATCAGATAAAGCAGACTATTTCATTTTATATAACCAAATTACAGCATGAAACGCCGCAAATAGGCGGCGCTGAACTCATAGAATTGGGATTTAAGCCGGGTCCGACTTTTAGAAGAATTCTGGATGTTGTACAAAATGCTAAACTAGACGGCAGGCTCAAAGGACGAGATGCTGAATTGGATTTTGTAAAAAAAACCTTTCATTTAGATTAATGTTTTGCGGGCTGGATATGCGTAAGAAAGCATGTTCTCGCATTATAAGCAGTATATGTTATATGTTTCGGGATGTCTCACCCCGAAACATAGACTATTGTAGACGCCGACCTTTAGGTCGACCTGTCAGGCATATAATGTAAGTCTTTGAGAATCACAGTAATAATAGCCGACCTAAAGGTCGGCAGCTATGAAGTAGATATCTATGGAATAGATATAAACATTGTATTACAGAGAAATACCTTACCCCGCAGGGGCGGTAAGCTTTATCAATTTGTATTCAGTTTGATTATAAAAATAATATGCCCGCCCGGGGAATTCCTGCATCAGCTTGTAATTATACTTTTTTAAGTGTCTGGCAAACACAATATCATTAGTTAAATCGGGCTTATTATAAGCAAATACTTCTTTAAAAATTTTATCATTAACAAATATAACAGCATTATTTATTTTTTCTTCTCTTGTCAAATCCAGCAGCTTGTTACGTTGATTATCTACAGATAAAACCAAACCTGGAATTTTATACGTTAATAAAAAACAACTAGAGACAACAACGCCTAATGCCAATAAAGCCTTAATTCTATCAGATGAAAAACCCAATCGGCTGAACATATCAGGCAGACTTGTCATCGCTCTGGCGGTAAGTAAAACTAAAAATGGAAGCCCCGCCATAAGCGGATTGGCAAAGCCATATTTCATTTTATGTATAAAGGGATTAAATATCAATAAACAAGTAAAAGAACTCCATAACAAGCCGTCCCATTTATCCGGTTTTTCATTCAGGATAAAAAACAGCATAATAAATAAGAATACCGGTATTATACCACTCCATATTCGTTCGTTCAATATAGATATATTATACGCTAAATAAAATATACTTTTAATACCGTAACTAGTGACATTATTGCCAGCTAACGCTCCCCAAATATTATTAAATAGGGAATGATTATATATTGCCAGTATACTAAGCGGAATAAAGGCGCCGGCCAATAAGGCCAAAAATTTGATTATATAGGGCTTTCTTTTATCCCACTCTCCCCCTTTGGTAGAGGGTGCAGAATAAATACTTAAATATATGAAATAAACCAAAAACGGTAAAAGCATAACCAATGCCGCCGCAGGCCGCATCATAACAGCCAAACCAAAACATAAACCGCACAATACGGGATAAAATATTTCTTTATCCATTAAACTATGATCATAAAAAAATAACCCCAGCGCTAAAAACAGTATAAAAGCCAGTATATTCGTATAACCGGCGGATAATGATAAATACGAACAAGATAACATAATGAGGAATATGCTTAATACCGCTGTCCCTGTTGTATATATCCTTTTGGTAAATAAATAGATAACAAACAATGCCAAAGCGCCTAACAGAGGATTAATCAGCCAGGGTATGCCCAGTTTTTGTCCAATTGCAAGTAAAAACGATCCCCCGGGCGGTATGGCAGCATAAATATTCGTATCAAATCTTAGTAATGGAAATTCAAAAAACTCCCGGCTGAAATTTATAGGTTGGGATAATTTCCCCATAGCCAGTAATTTTGCCTGAAATAATTGAGCCGTACCCGCCCAATAAACAGGCAGACGGTAATTTGTATAAGAGATTAAAAAAGCTATCGCAAAAACCCATAAGCTGGCAGTAATAAGCCATTTTTTATGAAATAAATTAACCAGTTTGTCTAAGCTCTTATTTATCCAATTAACTAGCTTTATCGGCAGATCACATGATAAAATAAATAAAAGAAAACAGCTTATTCCTACAAATATGACAATAAAAGTAGGCAGAGTGAATAAAAAGGCATAAAATAAGCGGTTGCTCTTAAATATTAATAACTCCGTCATAAAACCATATAGCGCCGATATTAAAGATGGCTGCTTAATTATTTGCGGCACAAAATTAATTTTTCTCCACCAATAATTAAAATCCGCTAGGGGAAATATACTTAACAAAAAAATGGTTGAAATAAATATCCGGTTGATTAATAAGAGCTTATTTACTAATGAAGATTTTATAAATCTGCCTGTGGCTTTAAATATTCTACGCCTTTTTTTATAATCCGCCAAAACAGTAAAATAAATAACAGGAATAAAATATTTGTCGTGGTAATCTTAAAGTATAGCCAATACTTTTTTCCATATGAGGACAATCTGTAATAAGGGGTGCGGGAAGATATCTCCAGTTTGGGAGCGCTGAAGTAAACCATGTTGTTTTTGTAAGCTAATTCAACAGAAAAATCCCAATAAGGAGAATAAAAAGACATATTCCTGCCGCCATATGTAGTACATGAATTCGCCCATGAGAAAAATATGATTATTAATAAGGAAATAATACAGCAGAACAATAATATGGCGTTCTTCTTTTTGAGTCGTTCATTTAAAAAATGTGCTGTGTTTATTGAGTCGGCGATTTGGAACATGTTGGTTTTAATTTTGATAAATAATTTATAGTCTTGTATTGTAATTGGCGAGCAATTAATGTAATATTATTTAAGTCTAACATAGCAACTGCCCTGTTTAAAGTCAAGCTAAGCCCGCGTTGTTTATTGCTGTTGCATTGTTCTCCCTCTAACTGTGAATACGTTTACTTAAAACCTTATTGATGCTTGACGAACGTGTAAGGTTATGTTATTGTTTTAATAGGTACTATACTCCTTAAATCCCCTAACAATCAAATGTTTTTTAGTTAATGTCTTATAATATATTAGGAAATGTAAAAAAACAAGCAAGACAATTGATAAGTGTACCTCGATATTGGATACCATATAGATTTTCAAATGGTAGAGCATTAGCTCCTATCAGCGTTGACATAGAACTTACTTTCAGGTGCAATCTGAGATGCAAAATATGCCCGCAGGAACAGTACAAAAAAGAAAAAATAAAGACGGAAAATATCGCTCAACATGCACAAAAACAAGGGGAAATGACTTTAGATGAAATTAAGGAATTGATTGACGATTTGTCTAAAATGGGTGTACAAGTCATTACTCTAACCGGCTGAGAACCATTTTTAAGATGCGATATACTTGAAATAATCTATTATGTTAAATCAAAAGGATTGCATTGCAATATATTAACCAATGGAATGCTGGTAAAACCGCAAATCGCCGCCGAAGTAGTAGCCGCCGAAGTAGACAGCATAACTTTTTCTGTTGATGGACCGGAGGATATTCATGATAAAATAAGGGGCGTATCCGGCTCATATACTAAGGTTTGTCAAGCAATATCTGCAATAGAATCAGAGAAAAAAATAAAACAAGCCGCAAAACCCACTATAAGTATTAACTGTACAATCTCATCTGTCAACCAAGGCGAATTCAGCCGGCTTATAGATATGGCAAAGCAATATAATATATCTTGCATTAATTACGCTTTTTTATTTTTTACCGATAAAAATGCCGTTGATAAAACGCAAGCGCTTATTCCGGTAAAACAAGTAAAACCGGAAAATCAAATATTACCCGATTATTTAAAACAAATCGATTCGCAAACTATACAAGATGAAATTCAAAAATGTTATAATAAATTAAACGGCTCTAATTTACTTATGAACCTTAGTCCTCCATTGACAGAAAACGAAATAAATTCATATTTTTTTAACAATAAATATTCCTACTGCAATAAATGTTTTCTACCTTGGTATTCCAGCAGAATTAGTCCCTATGGCGATGTATACCCCTGCTCCATTGATTTTAAAATCGGGAACCTTCGTGAAAAACCATTTAGCAAGTTGTGGAATAGTGAAAATTATATTCACTTCAGGAACACCTTAAAACACAACGGGCTTTTTCCTAAATGCTTAAAATGCTGCATACTTACGACTAAACTATGGAACTATTTACTTTAATTGCTTATGTTACGCAAACCCTGCTTTTATAAATGTAGGGTGGGGCAAGCTCGTATCATGAAAGAGTCAAAAATGTCTGTTAGGCATACGTTATCTTGTAGTTGCGGACCCACCACGCCTACTCGTGAGCGGGCGTGGTGGATTCGGGGTAATCTTTTAATAAATTATTATCCTTTATTTATATAAGAACGCCTGTTAAATAAAGCCCCTTAATCCACCCCTACGGTGATGTGATTAGTCTTTTTTGCGTAACATCAGTTAATTGTTCTAATCCGTATGTTTAGTGAGATATACAACAATTGCTTGCGGAAAACGACTTATAAAACAACGTATTTTTGGTATAGTTTGGATTGTATAAGTTTTTTATTGGAAGCGTAAAATGTATGTAATTTCAATAAGACAAACTTTTGTTTAAGATTAACTCCCGAATCCTTCGGGCCAATTAACTAGATGTTATAGAAGTAATGAATAATCTCAGCCTAAAAAAAACCAAGCCAATAACCTTATCCGCAAAGATAGGTTTTTTATTTTATCGCCTGCGCCATGTCTTTGGTAACAAAAATCTACAGACATCTTTTGAATCACTAAATACTCCCGATTTTACGCCGATTGCTCCTAAAATAAATATTGTATATTCCGGTTTTAATCAATTACTGGCTGTAATTGTAAATATTCCTACCTATATAATAAGTAAGTTTTTTTCCTTAATGGAATTCATGTATCCCTTTGAATCCGATAAACTGCCGAGTCGCCTGGCTCACAGAAAATATTTTGATATAAAATCGGCCTTGAAAAAAATATTCAGCAGAATCGGTCATTATATTTTAGAGCTAAGCGAGTCCATTCATATTTTTATTTTTGGAACGCACCAGGTAGAAAGCCCCAGAATATTAAATAGGGTATTGCCAGTTTTAAAGAACAAATTTTTACTCTTATTTGTAATTACCGTATGTTATTTATTGGGACGCGGCGTAGTATCTCTATCGCCCATGCATATCTTCATATTTTCCATGCTGCCTTTGGTAATAAGTTTGGTTGTAATAAACCCTCTAATAGGTTTAATTGCTTATACATATCTTGCGCTTTCAGTAGCCCAATTTAGTATGTGGGATTTTCCTAAGGCGATACTTGGAATGCCCTTTTTTTAACTACGCCTATATTAATGCTTAGTATGATAAGTTGGGCATTGGATTCAGTTAAAAAGAGGCAAAAAATAAAAGGTATATATGATGCTAATGTGACGCTTGTTATTGCCTTTTGGGGTTTTCTGACTTTATCGCTGTTTTTTGCAGCGCCTGAATCATTTTTAATAAAACAATATTAAGCAATGGCAGCGAAAGCCGACTATTTAGCACAGGTAAATTGGCTGTTGATTTTTTTTGTAGCTGTTTTTATTGTTGGAGATAACAAAAAAAGGCTTATCAGTTTTATAACCGGCGTAGCTACTATATTTGGTTATTTTGGTTACAAGATTATTCGTAGGGCCGCATATTTTGGTTTTGAGACTACGCATACGGTAGCCTCCGGAATGGGGGGGCAGTTAGCGGATAATAATGAATTAGCGGTTTGTTTAAATATGGCCTTACCTATTCTTTACGCCTTATTTTTATATCAAAAGTCCAAGCCGAAAAAAGCATTTTTTATGATTTTATTTTTAATGTCAATGTTTGCAGTTATTTACACCAGGTCGCGCGGCGGATTAGTGGGTCTGGCTGTTTTAAGTATTCCCATGATATATCGACTACTTTTTTCCACAGCTAAAAACAAAATAGTGCCAGTTATTATGCTAAGCTGTATTTTGGCTTTTGGTTATACATATTTTTACGAAAGGGTAAGTAAACGCGTAGAAGATATTGAACATTGGCAGACTGACCAATCAGCTACCAATAGAATTATTAGTGTAATCTCAGGATATTACATGATGGCGGATTCACCTTTGTTCGGTCAGGGCTCTTTTAGTAATATCGATATTAGGGAATTTTGTCCGCCTGTCAGCAGGTTAAGGATCGGCTTGGACGAAGATGATGTACTTATTATAAGAAAACCAGGACATAAATATGTTATTCACAATGCGTATGCGGCATTAGGCGGTCAATACGGCGTTCCCAGTTTGATCTTATTTGTTACTTTGATTATATATAATATGTTCAAATGCCGCTCTTTTAGGAAAGAGTATCCATTAATCCCAGAAAATGCCTGGGCGCATTATTTCAGTAATGCTTTTGAATTAAGTATTCTGGTGTATGCGGCAACCGCCATGTTTTTAAATATCCCCATCAGCCGTTTATTTATTTGGTGTACGCCATGAATACCTCTTTATGTATATAACTCTTAAACCCAAAAAGAAGAACAATGCCGGTATAGTTTTATTAGGTTTATTGGTATTCATCTATTGGTGGTACCTTACGGTAGGATACCGCGCTTAAAATCTGGATATAGTTAATAGTACATAAGGAGTGAATAATAAACCAAAAAAAGTCAGCGTATTATAATATACTGTTTGTAGTGGATAATTTTGCCAAGGGCGGCGCTGCCATGGTGGTATATAATCTTATCCGCAACTTAGATAAGAAACGTTTTGGCTGTCTTATATGTTGTTTGGATAAGGTCGGCGATTTGGGTGATAAGCTTAAGGACGAGGGAGTAGAGGTTGTTTGCCTAAATAGACAACCGGGTACGGATTGGGGATTAATCGGCAGGTTAAAGGATATAATTAAAACCAAACAAATAGATTTAGTGCATGTACATCAGTATACGGCTTATTTTTACGGCGGTTTGGCATCAATTCTTGCCTGATTTAAAAAGCTGGTATTTACCGAACATGGACGTCATTACCCTGATGAAAAAAATCCCAAGCGGGTTATATTAAATAAATTGTTAGTTCCTTTTACGCATAGGATAGTTGCGGTTTCTCCTGCGGTAAAGCAAAGTTTAATTACATATGAGGCGATTTCAGCTAAACGAATAGAGATTATTTTTAATGGTATTGATTTAGCAAAATTTGAAACAGTACATAATACGAAGAATATAAGGGAAAAACTGAAAATAGAGTCTGATTGCTTTGTTTTGGGGATGATTGCCAGACTAAGCAGTGAAAAGGACCCGGTTAGTTTAATACAGGCGATATCTTTAGTAGCTGATAAATATCCTCGGGTTAAGTTATTATTGATTGGTGATGGGCCTAGACGGCGCGAGCTGGAGGATTTAGTCTTTAAATTGAAGTTGACTGATAAGGTGATTTTTACCGGGAGCCGGCGTGACATCCCGCAGCTTTTATCGATTTTGGATGTAGTGGTATTATCTACTTTTTATGAGGGTACTTCTATTACATTACTTGAGGCTATGGCGGCGTCAAAGCCGGTAATTGCAAGCAGCGTAGGGGGCAATCCTGCGGTAATAGAAGACGGGGTAAGCGGCTTTTTGGTAAGCGGCGGGGATTGTAAGGCTCTCGCGGATAAGATATTACAACTTTTGGCTGATTCGGATTTAAGGCGGCAATTAGCTAAAGGCGGATATCAGCGGGCGCTAGAGCGTTTTAGTTTAAAACAGATGGTAGATGCTTATGAGAGTTTGTATAACCAAACATTAGCTTAGATCGTATAGGAATTTTATAGAATAAAAAAATGCCTAAAAAAGAATATTGGGACAATTTATGGAGCGGTTCTCCGGCGCTTGACAAGGAATTGGAGAAATACAAAAATCAATACTTGACGCCTGAGATATTTAATTGTATGAGTAAGTATTGCACAAAGCGCGGTATAAAGTGGCTGGAAGCCGGTTGCGGGCCTGGTTTTTGGAATTTTTTATTTTCTAATAATGAAAAGATAGATTTTTCAGTTGGAGTGGATATATCTGATTGTTTGACTCAGGCGCAGGCATATAAGATCGAAAATAAGATCGAGCCGGTTCACTTTATTAAGGGTGATATATTAAAGCTTCCTTTTCCTGATGAGAGTTTTGACTTCATTACCAGTCTGGGGGTAATAGAGCATTTTGATAATCCGCAAATTCCGCTATTGGAGATGAGACGCGTATTAAAAAAGGGCGGTATTTTATTTTTAGATACCCCTAATCGGGGGTTGTGGAGCTTGTGGAACAGGTTTTTCCCCATAGATGAGCATGAGGATTATTACAGCCCGGATGAGCTAAGGGCTATAGCCCAAAAATGTGATTTAGAAGTTATTGAATATTATGCCAAGGCGTTCAGTAATTCTGTTATGACGATTTTATATAATATATACGATTATCGGGAGGATTGTCTTTTGTCGCGCGGCTATCATTTTGGGTTAAATTATGTAAAGCAGGCGGTTTCGTTATTTGATTCGGTATTAGATAATAAGCATGGATTCTACAGCATTATAATCGCCCGCAAAAGATAAGCTCTTTATAATGAAGATATTAACCGAATATAGAATTATAAAGCGTCAGTGCCCTCTTTGGGAGGAGTCAACGAATAATGTTCGTTATTTTGACTATTTTACTAGCCGGCTGGCTGAGTCTTCTTTCCTTCCTGATTTTATAAAAAAGATAATCCGATATATTGATTATTGTCCTTTGATAATAGCGCTTAAGTTATTTAAAAAGAGAAAGCAGTATAATGTTGTGATAACGGGCGATTTGCAGGCGGGGATATTTTATGCTTTTTTAAACCGGTTATTTAATAGGCTGTTTAATCAGCCGGTTTATCCGCATTTGTTTTTGGATTTGATGTTGGATGCGGAGCGGCAAACTATTTTATGGCGCCTTAAGCATTGGTTTCACCGGCAGGTTTTTTCATCAGTCGCTTGTATGCTGGTTTTTTCATCTTATTAATTAAGCTATTATGCCAAGCGGTTAGATATTGATAAAAAGCGTTTTCGTTTTATACCTTACCACAGCAATGTAACCGACCCGCATTTAATAGCTGATAATGAGGGTTATATATTCAGCGCCGGTAAATCAGGACGTGATTATAAGACATTAATTGAGGCGGTACGTGATATTCCTTATGAGCTTATTATTGTAAGCGACAGAGTGAGTATGCGGGGGATTGATATTCCGACTAATGTTAAAGTGTTTTATGACATAGATTATGGTAAGTATCTGGAGATGATGCAGAAATCTAAGCTGGTAGTTATACCGTTGGTTTCGCATATACGTTCATTGGGTATGGTGGTGATGTTAGAGGCTATGGCTTACGGCAAGCCGGTTGTTACTACGCGCGGAATTTCCAATGTAGAGTACATTAGAGACGGTGAGAATGGTTATCTGGTGGAGCCTGAAGACCCGCAGGTCTTAAAGGATAGAATATTAGAGCTTTTAGGCGATCCAATAAAATACAGGCAAATAGCAGAGACGGCTTTAGCGGATGTAAAGGAACACTGGAGTTTTAAACGATATGTAGAGACAGTATTGGAGATTGCCGAAGGTTTGGCGCAATAGTTCGATATAAACGCTGTTGATTTTATTAAACTGTAGGGGCGGCGGCTTGTCCCCGCCCGTACGGATGTTGTGTCACAATTTGATGTTTCGGCTTGGGGACAGACCGAAACATCGACCGACAACCTCATCTAAAAGCGCCGGTCTAAATTTACGTGCTAAGACTAAATATTCCATATGTATTAATTAGGTCAATTAATTTACTGTATATACCCCAGCGCTTTCAGATTTTCCATAATATCTTTATCTTCCTGCAGTTGATTTGATGATTTCCACTGATGAATATTAGCGCCGTATGTTTTAACATATGAAACAGGATTTGCTTTAACAAATTTATTATCAAACGCCTGCAATAAAACCCGCCCTTTTACGTCTTTTGCCTGAGGAACCCCCATATAATATAAAACAGTGGGGGCAATATCAAGTACGCTGGCAGTTTTTAACTCAAAGTTCTTTTTAATATCTTTTCCATAAAGAATAAGTATTCCGTCCGGTGACTTGTCATGATAACCGGAATGTATCCCCACCTCAGGTATTTGGGATTCCATGCAGTGATCCGATAATAAGACCACTAGATCAAATTTATCTAATTTTAATAGCTCACCTAATCTAGCATCACTTATCATATAATATTTATCTATAACTTCACTATATTTTCCCAATTTTTTCGGCTCTATATCGCCAATATAATCATTAGTATGACTATATTTCCAAAAAAGATGCTGTATAGGGTCAAGACCAACCAAAAGCATTCCCATAATATCAGGATTATACTCTTTAAACAATCTCATTCCAATTCTAAAATTTGTTTCATCTGAATTAAAATAATATTTAAACATATCCAACCTGGACTGTTTATTTATTTGCATTTTGCGTTTCAGCAAACCGGTTGTTTCATCTTTTGACAGGTTCATACAATACTTTATGGTATCCTCATCCAGATAATCATTAAGATAATCCTTGACAATATTTTTTGCCTGCGGGGGATGTAGATCATTATCCAAAAGCAATTCGGATATATCATTGCTTATTTTACCGCTTTCGCTTTGTCTTGTATTTACAAGTGATTTATTTATGCGATCAGTAAGAATAAATCCATTAACAATTTCAGCCGGCCTTGAAGCCCACCAACCAAGAAAACCGACCTTATATCCATATTCAGATAATATATTCCATAGGGCTTTGACTTTTCTGAAATGATTAGTAATATTCAGGTTTTTGGTTTTATGTAAAAGCCCCGCAAGATGCTGATAAGTAAAGGTGCCTACCCTTTTATTATATAACGCCAGTTGGGGAAATGGGGGGAAATTATATAAATTTGAATTAAAACCTTTAATCCCATGCTCATCCGGCGATTGGCCGGTTACAATACTTGTCCAAATAGAAGGCGACTTAAAATATTTAATTGATTTTAAATTTGCATAAACTCCATTATCCATAAGCCTTTTTATATTAGGGAGTTTACCTTGCTCAATTAAAGGCTTTATCATGCTCCAAGTAGCGGAATCCAAACCCAAAATAAGCGCTTTACGCTTTATGGGAGTAAATGATGTTTCAGATATGTCTTGCGGATAAGTATTACTCGCATAGGAAATATAGCTATATGCGCTTGTTGATATAAATACTAATAAAATGCAGACAGATGCCTTGATTTTAAATTTAGATGAATAAATATTATGTTTTGCAGACAGTTTATTTAAAAAAGAATTGGTTATACAACACCAACATATGGTAAATACAAAACAAAATATAAAAAATAAAAGATGTAAGGCTATATTGCTTTTCCAAAATACAGAAAAGATATATAACAGTTTTTCTGCTATTATTTTCTTAGCCGGAGAATCTAATATATTCTTCAGCATACCTAATCTATTAATTATTGTTCTTAAATATGATAAAAATAAATCATAAATAAAAATACTGATTAACGTCCCAATAAATATATTTAAATCATTTGTGTTGCTTTTTAAAAACTTTCCAATTGCAAAAAAAGACAATATAAAAACAAGCAGAAATAATGATCCGGTTAATATAGAATTAAATAAAATAAATAAAACGGCTTTATTAGAAAATGGTTCTATATTGTTTAAAAATAAGGCGTATACTGAATAAATAACTCCAAAACATATACCTAAAGAAGCTATGAAGATATACTTCAATGATTTCATTATCTAATTTCTCCGGTTTGGTTTGATGATATCTTATATCTTTCGGCGTGTCTTGCGCCGAAAGCCTAACTTAAGAATATGTTTTAGGGAAGAGGCATCCCAAAAATAAAAAACAACTTATGATGCAATCGTAAAAAGTTAAGATATGTCGCCCTGAAGGAAGTAAAAAGTCTGTATTATATTGAAAATACGAGATTCTTTGCTACATTTTAGAATGACAGGATATGGCTTTTTCATAGTTATTTATGACATAGCCTCTCAGAATGACAGGTGTTTAGCGTGATGTCTTACCCCAAACTATTGGTTACTGCTATACTCACCCAGCTAATAAATAATGATTTTTAAATTTAAAAAATTAATGGAACCACAAAGCTCACAAAGAGATAATAAAACCCAAGTTGCTAACTATAGGTTCATTTTTGGAAAAATTTGCTTTTACATACCCGTCATTCTGAATGAAGCAAAGCGGAATGAAGAATCTACTCGCTGTTGCGGGAGGAGATTCTTCAGCCTTCGGCTTTAGAATGACAAAAATGGATAACTTAACTATAGGCAGCAACTTGGGTTAATAAAACAACTTGTTAAACCCTTTGTGTATTTTGTGGTAAAAAAACTATTGCGAATTCACAAGATATGACCTTGTTGAGTATAGGTGTTTCTATAATAACGTGAGTTCGGGATAAGAATAGTGAAATATTATTATATATCAACTAGTGATGAATTTTTCCTGTATGGGGTGGTATTCCCCCCCGAATCAACGGGTTTATGACAAGCCATTGTTCCCTACAATTCAATAAAATTAACAAGTGTTATCCCTAACTCAGGTTGTTGTAGAAATATCAACAGAACCGTTGTTTGGGGTAGGTTAAGTTGAACTATTTTCCGTTCAACTTGTTCAGTAATTCCAGAAAATGAGCCTTGGTATTTGGATATGTCATGTTGAATTTCCTAAAGAATACCTCACGGCTTTTGAATAAATACTTGTCGGTCAACACCATAAAAAGCGTATCTTTATCTTTAATTATATCAAAAAAATCTTCAAAGATACTATAATCCAATATATTGCAAAGCTTGTCAGGTTTATAATTAATAAAAAATGATTTATTGCATATGTGCTTCGCTTCTAAAGAAGCTGCTGAAAAGACGGAAACACACATATAACAGCGTGAAATAAGTTCATAATTATCTATTTCCCCAAAAAGGATAATTCTACACCTCGGATTATTTTTAAATTTGTTATACCTAAATGGATTATCACGAGGATGCACTTTTATATATATTATATAATTCTCAGGCAACAGGTTTAATATCTCGTCAAGATAAAATATTTCATCTTTTTCTCCGCACAGATTGCTATGTTGAGTAAAAAAGGTTATTATCCTTGGCTTTTCCTGAGGCTGATTTTCGTATTTAGAAATGCTATCCCAAAGCAAAAAACCTCCTTTTACATATTTCACTTTGGTATCAAACTTAGAACTATCTATCATAGTTTTATGAAACATACTCGGATAGAAATAATAATCACACAGTACGTGGTATTTGACAGTGTCATTTATTAGGGTATGTTCTATCTTTACAGTCTTTATACCTGAGTCTTTAGCTTTTTGTATTACTGCGACAAGCTCGGGATACAAATCGTTTTGAGTTATTATTATTTCTATTCCTGAGAGATCTATTTGTGAGTATATAATTATATATGTTAATAAACGGATTAAACTACATGCGGCATAAGTTTTGTTTAATGTTTTATCCGTTAGGATAAGATATGAACACTTAATAAATTTTGGATATAAGAATATATTTCCAAACGACCTCTTATTGAACGACAGTTTGGAAACGATATAGGAATATGGTATACCGACAAGCTCAGATAGCGGCTTAACATATCTTGATTCATTGGCATGTATTATAATAACTTTATCTTTTGTGGTCATGTGATAATTCAATATGGGCATTGACGCTAACCTGAGAATTAAATTAAAAAAACATCTTATATAATAAAGCGTTTTCTCTCGGTTGCTTACGTATGTTTTAATTTCTTGATAAAATGCATAAATTACTCTAATAGAGAAAAATATTTTATATAATTCAGAATCATCCTCGGATTTTGACAGGAAATCGTCAATAGCCTTAAAATTTCTCCTTATTTTTTCTTTAAATAAAAAAATATCCACTATATTTCCTTGAGTTGCTTAATTAATATTATGGATTTCTGATCAGGCGTCCGACTTCAAGCCTGAAAAGCCATAGGCTTAAAATTACCACAATAAGCAGCTTGATGAATAAACCGACAAAAAAATTTAAATTCAGGTTTTCAAGAAAATAAAATAAATAAAAAGAAGGAATTAAGGTAAGCATAGGATTAATTACAATGGAAAGTGATGGAGAATACAGCTTCAGGATATATTTATTTACAATCCAGGCCATTATAACCAGCAACAAATAAGAAACCACCGTAGTATAAGCTGCAACTTTATATCCATATATAGGGATGAGTTTAACGTTAAGTAAAATATTAACCAGCCCTGCCGCTAAAATAATAAATGACAGGTAGCCAGTTTTTTTGCGTAAGTTAGATTCCTGCCTCCATAAATATAAAAAGCGGCAAAAAATATGTACCCTAAAACAACTATAGGCACTATATCCAAAGATTCGTGAAAGTTTTTTGCTCCAAGAATAATACCAGTTTCCTTTCCGAACAGGATTAAAATTATACTGGCTACCATTATCATCCTGAATATTTTGCTCACATCCGAATCATGCTTGTCGTATTTCTCTTTATTCATATATGCGTAATAGTCGGGCATCCATGCATTGTATAAAGCAGATGTGAATACAGCCAACAACATCCCTATATTGTAGGCAAAACTGTAAAGTCCGGTTGCTGCCTGACCAGAATAACTGTTTATTATTATTCTGTCTATTTGAACCAGAATAATACCGCTCAAATGGTAAGGAATAAGAGGAACAGAATAGGACAGTATATATTTTAACCCTTCCGATTTGAATGCCCATTTAAAATACGACTTTAGTTGAGTAAAAAAGTATATAGAAAATAATGTTTCTATAATCAATACCGCAACAATTTGCCCCAAATATTTTTTTTCAGTTATCATCAATATGATGATAACGGCCAGAAAAAATGTCAGATAATGATTGGCAATCTTTACTTTTGCTAATTTCTTGCTGTGTCTGAGGCAAAGATGAATTTGGTTGAATATTGAATAGCTGACTTTATTGAAAATTATGGGCGGTATAAATAGAATCAGTTCAATGGGCAACTCCAACAACGCGCTGAACTTTTTTTGAAACAAAACAAATGCCAAACCAAAAAGACAAGTACATGTAATGGACAAAATAGTGGTTGTGCCGACAAACTCTTTAAAATCATCCTTGCCTTCGTAAAAATACCGACCGACGGCAACATGCGTATTCATAGTAAATAAAATTATAAATATCTTTGTCCATGAATTAAAAACACTGATAACTCCATAATCTTCTGGAGTTAGAAGTCTGGTTAAAACAGGCAGTGAGATAATGCCAAGCGCTTTTATCGCGATATTTGCGCCGAAATAGTTTTTGAAATGACTGATAACGTTAAAAAACGTATTTTCTTTAAGCTTAGAAAACAACTTGTTGTCTTTGAGCCGCATGATATTTAACATTTCAGTACATCTTAAGAGAATCCCAAGAGCCGGATACCTTTAGCCCACATTATTCATAAATTTTGGTAAAATCAAGCTGGACCCATTATAAAACAAGAGGATAGACCAACATACTAATAAAAGTTTATTTGCTAAAATATGAACGAACGGAAACTGTTAATGCCTTAATTTTCAAGCAATATATAAATGGCGTAAATTAATTTCCCGAATTATTTGAGTGAATAATGTGGGTTAAACCAAGCTCCTAGCTGACCTAAAGATTGGCAGCTATAGGAACGCCCTTCCTAGTGCAACCGGGTAGCGGCGACAAGCCGCTCCCTATAAGCATAAAGAGCATAATTAGCTATAATATTTTTGGTGGGGGCAGATAAGAAATCTGACCCCAAAACCCCTGTTGTCGGATTTTTAGAATCCGACAACACAAATTATAGATATTTGTGCAATTATGCTTACATAGATCAGGAAATCTCCAGCATACGCTCAAGAGAGCCTTTAGCGCGCAGCCTTATATCTTCAGGTACGGTAATTCGGTTTTGCATGTTTTCTAAAACTGCGGCTACCTTATCCAAGGTTGTAAGTTTCATATTGGGGCAGATCAGCTTTTCTGTAGCCAAATATACCCGCTTATTGGGATAATCTGTTTGCAGACGATATACCATACCCATTTCAGTACCCAGGATAATTTCCTTTGCATCGGTTTGACTTACGTATTTTACAATACCGCCTGTACTTAAAGCCTCGTCTGCCAAGTCGATCACTTCATGCGTACACTCTGGATGTACTACTACCTTAGCGCCGGGATGTTTGGCTTTGGCATCCAAAATATCTTGCGCTAATACCCGTTTATGAGTCGGACAAAATCCGGGCCATAATATAATATCAGCGCCTGTTTTATTGGCAACATAACGCCCTAAATGTTCATCCGGTACAAACAACACCTGCCTGCCGTTTAATGAATTTACCACCTCTACGGCATTGGTGGACGTACAGCATACGTCGCTTTCGGCTTTAATCTCAGCTGATGTATTTACATAACAAACAGTTACGGCATCAGGATATTTATTTTTGGTCTGTATTAATTTCTCAGGGGTAATCATATCCGCCATAGGACAGCCGGCCTGTAAATCAGGTAAAAGCACTATTTTATCAGGGGATAAAATAGCCGCCGTCTCTGCCATAAAATGCACTCCGCAAAAGACAATCACATCAGCGTCCGTATTGGCCGCCTGTCTGGATAAACCCAATGAATCGCCTATAAAATCGGCAATATCCTGTATTTCCGGTCGTTGGTAATTATGTACCAAAATAACTGCATTCCGCTCTTTACGTAACCGGTTTATTTGCTCTATATAATGAGCGTCTTCTTTAAATTCAGCTTGCAGCATAATACCCTCTATCTATTTTATTTTGTCCCTGTAATAGGAAATTAGATAACCTATTCCCAATTATAGCGGCGTTAGCCATAATAACTTAATCTAGGAAAAATCGGGGGTCTTTGACCCTTTTTCTAAAACCTCGTTCATACTTCCGCTACGATAGCCTTCCAAATCCAGCGTTATATATGTATAACCTATTTGCTTAAATTTATCTATTAATTTTTCTCTTATGTCATTATTTAAAAGACTGGCTAGTTCATTAGGCGGTATTTCTATTTTTGCCGTATTACCGTGATGCCTTACCCTAACCTGACTGATACCCATATCCCATAAGTATTCTTCGGCTTGTTCGATCATCTTGAGTTTTTCTTTAGTAATTCTTTCGCCATACGGAAAACGTGAAGACAGACATGCGGATGCGGGTTTATTCCAGCCAGTTAGTCCTAGTTGTTTGGATAGCTTGCGGATATCATGTTTGGTTAAGCCGGCCTCGCGCAAGGGGCTGCGCACGCCCATTTCACGAGCGCAATCCATACCGGGACGAAAATCGCCCTCATCGCTTTTATTACTGCCGTCTGCCACCCAGGCTATATTCTTTTCGGCCGCCAGTTGTTTTAACTTTCCGAACAGCTCCTGCTTACAATAATAACAACGCTCCGGCGGATTAGAGGCAAACTCTTCGCAGTCAAGTTCTGATGAATATATCGTAAGCCTGTTTATACCCAATTCACAAGCCAAGCGGGTAGCGTAACGATATTCACGCTTAGGATAAGTCGGTGAACAGGCGGTTACTGCCAGCATTCTATCTCCCAATACATCGTGTGCCACTTTAGCCAATAGGGCGCTATCAACCCCGCCTGAATACGCTGCCAATATGCTGCCCATATCAAGCAGGATGTTTTTTAGTTTGTTGTATTTTTGTTCTAATGATTCCATAGTATTTTAGTATTTTGACGGTTAGAAATTTTATGTTTCTTGAGGACATAGAAACATAAACATATTGTTTAATTTGACAGTATAGGAAATCCCATTTTTGTCTTTTGTAGATGCCGACCTTTAGGTCGGTTTGGTTAGACGTACAAAGCAACTCTTTAAGACCAGCGTAAACAATAGCCGACCTAAAGGTCGGCGGCTACAGTTTAAACATCTATCCAGCCTCCGCCCAATACGCAATCCTCTGCGTAGAAAACCGCCGCCTGTCCCGGGGTAATCGCCCTTTGCGGGCGGGCAAATTTTACCTTAATCTTGCCGTTATCAAGCGGTGAAATAATGGCTTTGGCGGCTTTATGCCGCGATCTTATCTTAATCTGAACAATTTTTGAATGAGATAATTCATACGCCATATGACAATGCTGCGCAATCAGACTGTCGCTATACAGATCATCATATGCGCCTATTTTTATCGTATTGGCAATACTGTCGATCTCGGTTACATATACGGGATAACCCAAAGCAAGTCCCAACCCCTTGCGCTGTCCTATAGTATATAAATGTATTCCCTTATGCTCACCTACTTTATGTCCCAGATAATCAAGAATAACCCCTTTTTTTATGCGTTCGGGGAATCTTTCTTTAAGCAATTCCTGATAATGTTGGTCTGTAAAACACACTTGTTGACTATCTGGTTTATTGGCTACCTTTAGGTTTAACTCACCGGCTAAGCGGCGTATACGGGCTTTGGTGAAATTACCCAATGGAAAAAGAGTATGTTTCAGTTGTTTTTGTTTTAAATTAAATAAAAAATAAGACTGGTCCTTGTTTTTGTCTTTTGCGCTCTTAAGCAGGAAATTCCCTTCATTATCCTGTTGTATTTGAGCATAATGTCCGGTTGCAATATATTGCGCTCCCAGTTCTTTTACTCTTTTGGCCAGTAGTACGAATTTTAGCTTTTGATTACAGGGGATACAAGGATTAGGCGTTTTACCGTTTAAATATTCCTGACAGAAATAATCGACTATAAGCCGGTCAAAATCAGCTCTAAAGTCCAGCACATAGTGGGGAATACCCAATTGGTGGGCTACCTGGCGGGCATCGTCTATATGGCTTGGCGCACAGCAGCTGCGCTTTCGCTCTTCGCAGGCCGGATTACTAAAATCAGACCATACGTGCATGGTAATGCCTATTACATCATATCCCTCTTCTTTTAATATGGCGGCAGCCACCGAACTGTCCACTCCGCCGCTCATAGCTACCGCTACTCTCATATTTTTAATATATCTATGTTATGGTTTTTAGCTATCTTTCTATGATAGCATATTAAAATTTATAAGTTAAACAAATATATGGTACCAGCGCATCTTTTTTTAAACTACCCAGCTTAAATTGCAAGCGGGAATTAATTCCCTTGTAAAAATCATCCTTTAACTTTTCATTATACTTATGCGTACTGGTTATTGCACTATAAATATTGCCCGTATACCAGCCTAATTCAAAAAAAAGTAAAATTCCGCCGGCTACTTCTTTATCATGTTGAAAAGACTCGACTATTCCCCAAAGAAAAACACCGTTTAGCAAAAACGAAACAATAGCGTCTTGTCTTCGTCCGGCATATAACTGACCCGCACCGGGTATTAAAGCAGAATATACACCGGCCAGTCCCGGGGATTTATAGAGTAGTCTTTCTGCTTCGAGGATTTCTTGGTTTAAATTTTTTACGCCCGAATATGTTTTTTCGTTTATTTGAGCAAAAACTTCGGCGGCTTTCGGCCAATTATACTGTTTTAAGTAGGTATCAGCCATTAAATAACGGGCGGTATCTGCATCTTTTGTATCTGGAAATTGATCAATAAGGTTTTGTAAGTACATACGCGCTGTATTGTATTTTTTAATAGCATAATAGGATTCGGCAAATTTGTAAAGTATCTTAATACTGATTTTTTCAGGCTGTCCTTCTGCTAAGAGCAATTGAAAATAACTAATTGCCTCATTCCAGCGCTCGCCCTGCATATAACAATTACCGATTTTTAATTTGATTTCAAAGCGCTCAGGGTGTGCCGGATATAAAAACAACAGGCGTTTATACTCAGTAATTGCGCGATAATATTCGCCTTGGGAGGACAAATGCTCGGCAAAGGATAATATGGATTTTGCATCATTAGATTTGTAATCATGCGCACAGACAGAGCCTGTAAAAAACATCCCGCAACAGATTATAGCGATACTTAAGGTCTTAAGCATATTAATCCATTTGTATGTTTCGAGTACGTCTCATGCCGAAACATACCTGAAGTGAGCATATTAGTTTCGGGGTGGGACACCCCGAAACATAAACATAAAAAGGCTTTTCTTGGCCGTCATTCTGAGGCCGGAGGCCGAAGAATCTGCTCACATATGGGGACAGATTCTTCACTCCACTCCGTTTCGAGGCTGTGTCGCAATTACCTTTGTCCAATTTTTACGTCTACAGGTGGTAGAGATGCAAGGCTTGACGTACAACATACGGTGCAAATCCCACCCGAAAAGTAGTTGCGACACAGCCTCTTCGTTCAGAATGACAATTTCCTTAACTTAATGGCATTGAGGACAAGCCTCTTTCCTACAAGAAATCCTTGCTGCCCAGCAGACGCAATATATTTCCGCCAAGGATATTTTTAAGCTCTTCTTGCGTCAAATTAAGTTTATCTAAAATATCAAGCTGTTTATCTAATATACGATTACGATATCCGCGGGGAAAATAGCTGGAATCAGTGCCGAATATAATGCGCTTAGCCCCCACCGCATCTAAGAATTTCTCAAAGACTTGTCTTAGTGTTACCTCATAAGGCATATATTTTGTCCAGATATTGGAGCTTGAACTATCAAAATATACATTTGCGCAATGATAAGCTAAAAATAACGTCTCCCTTAAATAACCGGCGCCGAAATGTGGTACTATAATTTTAAGGTGAGGGAAATCGCGCGCTACGGGCTGCAAATCCAAGGGATTAATATAGCGTATATCTGCAAAATAAGATAGGGTTAATCCCATATGAAAAATAATCGGCCAGCCGCGCGCCTGCGCCAACTCATATACGGGATATACCCGCTCGTCATATACATTAAAATGCTGTAAGGCCGGGGAGAATTTTAAACCGCAAAAACCATTTTCCTTCATATAGCCGGCCAATTTTTTAACCTGTTCTGCTGATAGGGGATCAACTGAGGTAAAGCCGAAAAAGCGTCCTTTACCGGCGGCTATAAATTGTTTAAAATCATCAGCATACGGCATAAGGCACAAAAATACCGCCCTATTAATATTATTTTTATCCAGTTCAGCCAGCCATTTTAGGGCAAATTTATCGCCCGGCAGGTCGGGATATTCCCACGGCGGATTATTTTGTCTTTTAGCATGCAGGTTGCGCCGCTTTTTATCTTGAGTAATAAGCGCCTTATTACCGCCGCTCCAGACATCTATCAGCTTTTTTTGGGTTTTGTAGCTCATAAAATGTATATGAGCGTCTATAATCGGAAAATCCGGTTTTTCTGTTTGCATGTATGTTGATAATGGTTTTTTTGTAGATGCAGTTTTTTTAAACCAGCCCATACCGGGTAAATAAAGTAGCTGCCGACCTTTAGGTCGGCTGTTATTTATATCTTTTGGGATATCTCAAGCCGAAACATATGCCCAGCGCTAGGTGTTTCGAGGTGGGATACCCCGAAACATACACTAGAAAACCCCATTTTTTCCTTTTGTAGATGCGGGTTTTTAAACCCGCTCCCTACTGATAACCGGTCAACCTAAAGGTCGGCAGCTACAGGGAAAGTCGGCGGCTGCGAAAACGAAAGTAAGTTATGTTCTTATAACATTCTGATTGAGTATAAGTCAAGCCAATACTTTATTTATAAAACAGAGCGCCAAACTATAAAAATCAACAAATAAACTCGCCTTAAAGCAGGATTTTGTCAGCTTTTTTTAATTTTTTTTGTACAAAAAGGCTGCTTCCTGATATAATAATGCAAAACATAAGCGTGTTTAAGATGGTTTTACCCACTCGAATGATTCGGGAATTAATCTATACTATGGAATGTCTCATTATAAAAATCAGGAATTATCATAATGGATAAAGTTATAATATACGATACCACCTTAAGAGACGGGTCTCAAACAGAGGGGGTTTCCTTTTCTGTAGATGATAAATTGCGTATTGCCGAACGGCTGGCACAGCTTGGGATAGACTATATTGAAGGCGGCTGGCCGGGCGCTAATCCCAAAGATATAGCCTTTTTTGAAAAGGTAAAAAAACAGCCTTGGGCTGCATCTAAAATTGCCGCCTTTGGCTCTACGAGGCACCGCAAACATAAAGCTGCAACTGACCCCAATTTGACCGCTTTATTAAAAGCCGAAACATCGGTAATAACTATATTCGGTAAATCCTGGGACTTACACGCAGAAAAAGTATTAAACATATCACTAGAAGAGAATCTGGAATTAATTTATGATTCCCTGAGCTATCTTAATAAAAGAGTAGATACGCTCTTTTATGATGCTGAACATTTTTTTGACGGCTATAGGGCTAATTGCGAATACGCGGTAAAAACGCTTAAGGCGGCGGAGGCCGCAAACGTATCCTGTATCGTATTATGCGATACCAATGGCGGAATGCTGCCTGATGGAATAGCTGAAATCATAAAACAGGTTCAACAACAAATAAGCATACCTTTAGGGATTCACGCTCACAATGACAGCGCTTTAGCAGTAGCCTCATCGCTTCAGGCGTTAAAATACGGTATAATGCACATTCAGGGTACTATAAACGGCTATGGGGAGCGCTGCGGAAACGCCAATTTGTGCAGTATTATCCCCAATATCAAACTCAAATTAAAACTGGATTGTATATCCGATGAGCAGTTAAAACAATTAAGCGATGTATCCTGGTTTGTAAGCGAGCTGGCTAACCTGAAGCATCAGCCGCATCAACCCTATGTAGGCGATTCAGCCTTTGCCCATAAAGGTGGCATACACGTAAGCGCCATACAAAAGATTTCCCGCTCTTATGAGCATATTAAACCGGAACTAGTGGGTAACGAGCGCAAAATTCTGGTCTCAGATCAATCAGGACGCGGAGCCATTGTATATAAAGCCAAAGAATACGGTCTGGACTTAACAAAAGATACGCCGGAAGTGCAAACTTTATTAAATGAAGTAAAAGAGCGCGAGCTGGCCGGCTTTCAGTTTGAAGGCGCCGAGGCGTCATTTGAGCTTATGGTTAAAAAGGCTGCCGGCGCTTATAAAAAGCTTTTTGAATTAGTCGGCTTTAGAGTCATAGTAGAACGGCGCGAACATGATAAGGAAGCCTTGGCTGAAGCCACCATTAAGATCAGAACGCCGGATGGCGCTATAGAGCAGACCGCAGCCGACGGTGATGGTCCGGTGGACGCCTTAAACCGCGCCTTGCGTAAAGCGCTGGATAAAACTTATCCCTGTATCAGAGAGGTGGAACTCATTGATTATAAGGTGAGGATCATAAACGAACATGAAGGAACAGGCGCTAAAACCAGGGTATTAATTGAATCAGGCGACTCCGAAGGCCCTTGGAATACGGTGGGCGTCTCCAGTAATATTATTGAAGCCAGCTGGCAGGCGCTGGTGGATAGTATTGAATATAAACTGTTAAAAGAAGAAATGCGGAATGGATTGCAGGTATAATTAGCATGGGTATATATTTTTACAAGGCTTATGATAAAGCGGGAAAACTGACTACCGGCACTATAGAAGCCGCGGATAAAAGCGCCGTTATCAGTAAGTTGCAGCAATCTGATTGTTATCCTTTAAAAATCGAAGAAGAAGGCGATAAATCTAAGGAAACGACATCCACCAAAGAGATTTTTTTTCAATTAAGGCCGGTAAAGATTAAAGATATAGTAACCTTCAGCCAGCAATTATCGGCTCTATTGGACTCCGGGGTGCAGTTAGACAGAAGCCTTACCATATTAACCGAACTTACTGAAAACCCCAAATTAACCGATATAATAAGACAAATACAGCAATCAGTGCATGGTGGAAGCTCCTTTGCCGATGCCTTGGGGCGTCATCCCCGGGTTTTCTCCCGCCTATTTATAAATATGGTGCGGGCGGGGGAATCAGGCGGGGTGCTGGAACTAGTCATAGAACGCTTATCGGGGTTTTTAGAGAGCACTCAAAAATTAAAAAATGATGTAACCTCGGCTTTGATTTATCCCTGTATACTAACCTTGGTAGCCGGTTCGGCTGTAGTTATTTTGCTGACCTTTGTTGTTCCCCGGTTTTCGCAAATGTTTGCCGATATGGGGCAGGCTTTGCCTATGGCTACTCAGATGCTGCTTAGCCTAAGTGACTTTATTATTCATTACTGGTGGTTACTCCTTGTGGGTATTGCTGCTGCGGTTTTAGCTTTTAAGTATTATCTGTCTACTGAATCGGGGAGATTAAGCTGGGACTCTCAGATACTTAAATGGCCGCTTGTGGGACGTTTAATACAAAAAATAGAAGTATCGCGCTTTTGCCGAACTTTGGGTACGCTGATTCGCAGCGGAGTGCCGATATTGCAGGGTCTGGCTATTGTAAAAGAAGTCGTAAGCAATAAGCTGATATCCAATGCAATGCTGAGCATTCAAAGCAGTCTTAAAGAGGGAGAAGGTATTTCGGCTCCATTGCGGGACAGCGGTCTTTTTCCGCCGCTGGCTTTGCATATGATCAGCATCGGTGAGGAAACCGGGCAGCTTGATCACATGCTGCTCAGGGTTGCGGATACATATGATATGGAAATCAGAAATATGATAAACCGCTTGATAGCCTTCCTTGAACCGGTTATGATATTATTTATGGCGCTGGTTGTAGGTTTTATAGTTGTTGCTATGCTGATGGCGGTATTTAGTGTAAATGAAATTCCAATATAGGAACTGTCACAAAACAACTTGTACATTTTCGCATCTAATCTTTTGCTCATCTTCAGACGATCTTCAAAAAGCAAAATCATCGAATTAGCGTCGCTAGTCCTCAAATTTTGCTTTTATCAGACCGCCTGAATCTAAGCTAAATCTTAGCGCTAAAATGCACAACTTATTTTGTGACAGTTCCATAGTACATTGTTTCATAAATTATAAATAATGCGGGATAAGGAGTTGTACTCATGTTAATAAAAAAACGGCTTAGCCGGCTAAAAATTTCTTCAGCAGGTGGATTTACCTTAATAGAACTCTTGGTGGTAATGCTTATTATCGGTTTACTGGCTACTTTAGTGGGGCCTAAGATTTTTGGCAAGGTAAAAGGCGCCAAGCAGAAAGCCGCAAAGGCTCAGATTGCAATGTTTGCTCAGGCCCTGGAGTTATTTAGATTGGATGTCGGGCGTTATCCCTCTACGGCTGAGGGCTTGCAGGCGCTTCGGACTAATCCGGGTGGATTGGAAAGTTGGGATAATGGTTATCTGTCCCAGGAAGTACCTAAAGACCCTTGGAGCAGAGATTATGTTTATATTTCTCCGGGTAATCATGGAGATTATGATATAATGTCCTATGGATTAGACGGCGTTGAAGGCGGCGACGGAGAAAATAAGGATATTGTAAGCTGGAAAGGGCTTAATTAAAAGGAGCGGCTTGTTCAATATTGTTAACTTAAGGCAGCGGTCATTCTTAAACAAAGCGAAGCGCAGTGAAGAATCTCCCGTTCACGTATGCGAGTAGATTCTGCGGCCTTCGGCCTTAAGAATGACAAGTTAATAAGAGTTCTTCACCTTAAGTTAACGGCATTAACGGTTTGTTCCTTAGCAGGCGGGATGTTTTGTGAAAGATAAAGGTTTTACACTTTTAG
>JAJRXT010000064.1 GCA_024276125.1 bacterium | reverse complement strand
TAGTTGGTGTTTTGTATAGATTTGATTGACGTAAAATTTTTGTAGAAGAGTGACATATCCCCTCTTGCTGTAGGGGCGGGTTTGAAACCCGCCCCTACAAGATAACAAAATCAAGAACTTTTATGTCGAACTCACGTTATAATAGGTTTTAAAATCATGTCATTCTGAACGAAGCAAAGCGTAGTGAAGAATCTGCTCGCTATTGCGGAGGCAGATTCTTCGGCCTCCGGCCTCAGAATGACAACATGTTAACACATCAATATAAAATGGATATAATACTAGCTGCTCTCCTGCATATCAAATAACATGGCAAACAGGATAAATTGTACTCCCATTATTAAAAATAAGGCGCACATAATAGCCTGCGGACCGGTTACTCCAATACCCGCCAACTGCCGCCATACCAAGATTAAACCATAAAGAAAGCCCAATGGAGCCAAAGCTAAACCGATTAAATAGAAAAAAGCCAAGGGATGAAAATCCCTTATAATATATTTATATAATATTCGCCTAAAAAATCCCCGTACCAGCATAGGGGATACTTCCAAGGCATATTTTACGCCTTTAATCTGAGACTGGCGTTGACCGGGTAAATAAATCGCCTTGCGCGGTACATCCATAACCTTAAGGCTGCGTTCATTTAGGCGAATTAAAGAGTCCATGGGATAGCCGTAACCCTTTCTAGCATTGTCCCAGTTTACCAGCTCAATCGCACGCTTGGTAATCGCCGTATATCCATCTACTACGTCTATTATTTTATAATAGCCGGATGCAATTTTAGTCAAAGCGGAAATAAGCATATTAGCCACTAAGCGTAATTTGGGCATTTCCTTAATACTGCCGGAATTCTCCATAAAGCGGCAGCCCTTGGTATAATCAGCCTTACCCTCAATCAGCGGATCAAGCAAATCTGTCACCTGCTCCAAGGGCATCTGAAAATCCCCGCCTACGACGACGGCAATATCATATCCATTAGCCACCGAAGCCTTATATCCGGTAATTATACCCTGCCCGCAGCCCATATTTACTTCATGCTGTATTAATTCTATCCGCTTATCATCTTCCATACACTTTTTTATCACCTCAACCATAGTATCCGTACTGCAATCATCAATAACATACACATGATCGATTAATTCCGGCACATGCTGCAAGGTGGGGCGAATAAGCTTTTCTTCATTATAAGCCGGAATTACCAGCGATATTTTTTTACCTTTATACATTTATGCGTTATCCATTTTATTGTGAGACTCTACCGAACGATAATAAAGCAGTATTACCAAAACCTGTAACAAGTGCATATTTTGTGCCTAATAGCTGTAGACTTTTTTTGAAAAAAACAGACTTGCCTGATTGTGCATAATATAATCATATATTTTGCTTACGCAAAAAAAAAAAGAGATGTCACTGTAGGGTGGATTAAGGGGTCTTATATAAAAGGTTTTACATATTCAAAGAGCGCCAAACATCCAGTAAAGCGCTCCGAATCCACCACGCCTACAATTGCTTATAAGCTAATTATGGTGGAGCCGCAACAATCAAAAATGTGGGCTCAACATATTTTTTTTAGGCTCATTCCCAATATGTGCTTGCTCCACCCTACATTTAAAAGCGAGCGTAGTCCGAGTTACAATTCTTATTCAAGCTACAATTACTATAAAGGATACTTGTTAGCGTGTTTTATCTTTTATTCTTCAGTGCGTTCAAAACGCAGCATATTTATTTCTTCAGCAATAAGACCCAATAAAAACACCAAAACAGCGGTTATCAATAAGAACAAAATCATATTGCTGAAATGATGATGTTCGATTATCATATATGATCCGTAAATCATTCCGGCCAAAAAGGAAGCTAGACTAATCGGTAAGAATACCTTAAATGGTGAGAATAAAGTAGCCACTTTACGCATGATTATAAAAAAACGCATTCCATCGCGCCAGAGACGGATTTTGCTTTTACCGATTCTTGTATTAACCGGTACAGGTAAAAATTTAAGGCTGTAACCGGCCTTTATCATAGCCAGCGTTATAGTGGTGGGATATGAAAATGTATTAGGCAATAGGTATACAAATTTTTTAGCGACATCTCTTTTTATAGCGCGGAAACCGGAGGTTAGGTCAATTATTTTTCGATGAGTAATATAGGTAGCCAGCATATTATATATAGCATTAGCTGTACGGCGGTGCAAAGAACTTTTATAGTTCTGTCTGGTACGCGAGCCGATCACCATATCGTATTTTGGTATATGTTCTAATAATTTGAAAATATTTTCCGGATCATGCTGTCCGTCTCCGTCCATTAATACAATGACTTAGCCTTTGGCGCTTCTGATACCGGTTTTAACCGCCGCTCCGTTGCCTATATTATAAGGATGATTTACCACCCTGACGGTGGTCTTAGTCAACACATCGGGGGTCTTATCGGTAGAGCCGTCGTTTACTATTAATATTTCATAGCTGCGCTGGTATTTACGCATAGCTTTATTAATAGAGTCTATCAGCAAACCGATGACCTTTTCCTCGTTATATACCGGAATTACAATAGATAAATACGGAGTATCAGCCAATTTGAAGTACCTTATGTTTTTATGTTTCGCTATGTCTCATGCCGAAACATGGGATGCACATAGCGAATGTAGCGGTTTCGGGGTGGGACACCCCGAAACATAAGACTGTAATTCTGAACGAAGAGGCTGTGTCGTAAGCCCTTTTGATAAGATTTATCGTCTACATGCAGTAGGTTTAAAAAACGTACCTGCCGCATATGGTAGTCGACCTACCTGAAGTTGAGTTATGACACAGCCTCTTCGTTCAGAATGACAGCTATGTAAAACCAAATATTTCTACAAATGAACCCATAGGTAGCAACTTGGGTTACCTTACTTTGGAGGCTTCTGCAAAACAACAGTCATTCCCGAATGCTTTTATCGGGAATCCAAAAGTTATGAGGATACACCGAAGCATCAAAGACGTTTTTCAATTAATCTGCGAATCAAATCTTCTATAACATCAAGGCTGAGTTTAAAACCATTAAATACCTCAAATAATGGTTTTGTGAGTTGATGTACAAATGGCCCTAAGGCAGAATGTGGTGTATCTAAAGGAACTGCAACTGAAGCAAGAAGTTCATTTTGATAAGCTTTTCCTCCAGGTGATATAATTCGACCAGGAAAAGCCCAAGAACACAGTTCTCGTTTTTTTAATCTTGTCCATTTGAAACAAAAAAATAGTTTCGTTTTTTCTGGAACACATCCCATGGCTTTTGCAAATGACAAGGCAACCGCAATAGCTTCTCCTGTTCGATATATAGCTAATCCGAAATCTAATGTTGTAAAAGGTTGTAAACCTCTAGAACTATTACCAAAATCATCTTCTAATGCGCTTTTTATGAAAAATTTTCCTGTAGGATTAAGCCTCCAAAAATTAATAATGTCAGTAGCATTAATCAAAGCTTCCCATGTACCGTTTTCAGCGACATAAGGGTGTTTCGTAGTGTCGCTAGTATTTTGAAGAATTACCCAAACAGGCCAGCCTGTATAACGTGGATTGTTAGAATTCAGAAGGTTGAGGAAATATTGATTTGCTGAATGTAAGGGAACATTTCCATCAATAATTACCGCCACTTCCCAAGCGCCGTGTTCAGGTAGAGTCAGACCTCTTTCTTTAACTACAGCTTGGTATCTGGCTTCGCTCTCCTTTAGATATTCCCGTGCGCTTTCTTCTAAAGTTTTGTCAGGCTGGGCGGCTTCTGTAAAGGTAGCCGCAAGTTGTTTAATAATAACCGCTCAGGTGTCGGCGCAAAAAACGGCCTATATCCGCTTCACGGTTGTCAAAGCAAGTTTCAATAAGATCATTCCAATCTTTCCAGTTTGCTTTGGTTGTACTTGGCGTATTGTTTGCTCTAAGGGAACGTACATAAACATTGTGCTCTCGCAACCAAAACTTATTTTTGTTATCTTTTAAATATTTTTTTACGCATGGGGGAATAACACCTGTATCATTGACCTTTCCTAAATCTCTTTTTACGGCTACGGGAGTTTTAACACCTGAAGGGATTTCTATTACTGGAAATTTTTGATCTTTCAATATGGGGAAATGAACTTTTATTTCAAAAGGTTCAGATGAATACTTTGCAACAAATCCTTGGATGTTGTCTATGTGAAATCGTTTTTCCAATTCCTTGGGTATATTCTCAAATATAGGTGTGCAAGTCTTGTCATCAAAACCAATAAGTAGATACCCTCCTCCGTAATTCCTCAAAGCTATAGCAGCTCCTACTATTTTACTTTTACCTTCTGGAGTTTCAGGATCAATCCAAGCTTTCAGTTCAACAGAAAGGCTTTCTTGAGGCTGTTCTATAAGTTCTTGTATGTTCATTAGGCTAGGTCCTTATATAGGAAATTATAAAATTTTGAGAATCATAACTATCAGAAATTATTAGGTAAAACTTGTATAACAATGTTGTGCATTTAGTCTTATCAACTGGTTAAGTGTAACTAGCTGATTTTAAAAGATAAACATTGACCACAGAGGACACGTAGATTCACAGAGTTTTTTTTGTTAATTCTCTGTGTACCTCCGTGTTCTCTGTGGTCAAATTATGTTTTTGTTCTTTCTCGGTATTCCTCTATATCAATCAATTTTTTCCACAACCCTAAAAATTCTATCGGCAACAATTCTAACCATGGCTTAATGTTTAGCCTGTCGATGCTCATGAATCAGCCGCTGGACGTCAGTTTCTCTAATGCCCTGTTTAGCCGCCTGCCGAGCGCCATAGCCTTGCAATTCCCGCCACTCTTCTTCCTGAATAAAACGGCGCGGGGCTTCCCGTAAAAGTTCGCTCTTGGTTCTTCCCCATTTCTTGGCCAGAGCTTCAGTCTGCTCAAGCAGCTCTGGCGGAAGGGATATGGAAAGGATTTTAGCGCTACGCATTTAATTTCTCCTGATAAAAGTAATACTTGTTAATACTTAACAAAATTATACACCCGTTATTGAAGCGCAGCAACAACTTGTTCAAGATAGTATCTCCTGCATAAGTTCTGCCGGGGGTACAGGCCTACATTTATCTTTCCAGTCTTTCGGGAATCCTTTCCGAAACAGCGAATAAAATCAATTTCCAGATAAATTATGCAATATCTCGGACAAACCCCCTTTATCTAATTTTCCTGATGCAAGATTTATCATAATGGTATAAAGTTGTTGCTTTGGATCAAGCAAGCTAATACCATTTAATTCCAAAAATACCAAAGCACAAGCCAGCGCTGTTCGTTTATTACCGTCGACAAAAGGGTGATTCCGACAAATATGGAAACAATAAGCGGCAGCCATTTCAAAGACATTCCTGTGCAAAAACTCCCTGTCAAAGGTTGCCTCCGGCATTGCCAGCGCTGATTCTAAAAGTCCTATATCCCGAACGCCGCCTTGGCCGCCATAGCGCTTAATTTGGTCAAGGTGAATTTCCACTACCTCGGCTAGAGTTAAAAAGATAATTTCCGACATAATATTATCCGGCCAGCTTTTCTAAGGTATTGCCATGAGCGGCATTAACTTTAGCCAGTATACCACGAAACTTTTTCTCCCTATTAACATCTTGTATAGGAGAGATAATAAGGTTCTTTCCATCGGTTGCAATTTCCAGCGGCGTATCCATACTAATTTTGAGTAATTCCAAAATTGGCTTATCAATAATCAGCGCAACACTGTTGCCATGAGTGATTAGTTTTTTTACCATACTTTTTCACCTCGTTTATAAGTCCTCAAACTAACCCGTATTTTTGCCTAAACCGTTTACTCAATTCGACAGTAGCGCTAAACACCTTAGCGGCGGTATCCTCATCCAGGCTGCCTACTCCGCAGGCCGGGGTGATAAGTGAATTATGACGCCAGGTATTTACCGGAATACCTTGTTTATCAAGCTCTGCCCAGATATTCTCTAAGCGGATAATTAATGATCCCATATCTTCTTTGTCAATAGATTCCTTATCAGTAGGCGTTATGCCCCAGGCGATTATCCCGCCTCTGGCAAGAAAAATTTTTAATTTATCAAGGTATAAGCTCAGCCGCAGGCCAAAATTATAGGCATCTAAGGATACAATATCTACATTACTGTCTAAAAGCAATGACCAATCTGTATTACCGCAGCAATGTATCGCCGATAACCCCTGTAGTGGCTCGACTACCTCATTTAAGGCGGAAATTACCTCTTCACGGGTAAGACTTACATAAGCGGAGCCGAAAGAACTTAAATAAGGCTCGTCTATAAACATTATGGTATTAGGGTTTATTGCGGCTAATTGCTGCTCCTGCCAGGCAGCAATACGGCTTAGGTTTTTTATAACCGCATCGCCTAAGGTATCATTATATATAACAGCCCGCCGTTTCTCGTCGGTTACTTGTAATCCAAAGCTGATAGGACCTGTAATATGCCCCTTTATCGCCCGAATTCCACCTAAGCTGTCTTTTAGATTAAAAAGTTCATAAAATCCGGCGGCATACTCAGAAGTTAAGGCAAAATCAGCAGGCATCCCTTCTAAATACAAGGTATAGAATTTCTCCAACTCATCTTCCGCCTTAGCAGTATCTATAAACATACGTTCACTTTCTATTACCACTCCCGGCAGACGCCGGCTGTACTGAACATACATATTCTCAAAAAAAGACAAACGCGGCAACTGCGGCCAGAATGGAATATCTGTAAAATTATCCAATACAAAGCGAGCGCCCGTTTTTACATCCTTGTGCGGGATACTGCCAATACCGGTAGCCAGCAGGTTAGCCTTAAAATTACGCATTTTTTTATCCTCAAATTATATTTCGGCATGTTTCAGTATAGAACATACTAAAACCTAACTTTCCAAATGTTGATTGATTTTAGGTTATTAGCCTGTAATTGTCAAGAATTATAAGCTGTTTTACAATTAATAACAGCTTGACAATAAGCTGATTTTATTATATTTTGTATGGATACTAGAAACACTATAAACGAATAGTAATGCCTATAGATAAAGACCGCAAAGATTATGTGTTCTGCCTGTATTAGCATTATAATATAGCGCTTTTTAATAAAAAAGCTTGCTGAAAGGTTTTCATTTTCGCTTATGTCTTGGTTTAGAAAGAAAAAATTCCCTAAAAAGAACGTAGCCGATAAAAGAGTCAATATTCCGGAAGGCTTGTGGATAAAGTGTAATAATTGCAAAGAAATAATCTATAAAAAAGAAGTCGAGCGCAATTGCGATATCTGCCCAAAATGCAACTACCATTTTAGAATTGGCGCTCGCAAGCGTCTTGAGCTTATTTATGATAATGGGCAGTATGAAGAATTTGATACACATCTGCGTCCCAAAGACCCTTTGGGCTTTAAAGATGTGGTTAAATACCGCGACCGGCTGCGCGATTATCAGGAGCGTACCGGCCTGTGGGATGCGTTAATCCGCGCCGCCGGTACTGTCGATGATTATAAAATCATTATCTGCGCTTTTGAGTTTAGTTTTATGGGCGGGAGCATGGCTTCTGTCGTAGGCGAAAAACTCAGCCGTGGAATGGAACGGGCGGCTTTGGAAAAAGTTCCATTTATGAGTATCGCATCATCCGGTGGTGCGCGTATGCAGGAGGGGCTTATTTCTCTTATGCAGATGGCTAAAACCAGCGCGGCTACCATTAAGCTGGAAGAAGCTGGAGTACCTTTTATATCGCTGCTTACCGACCCCACTATGGGCGGAGTATCTGCCAGTTTCGCCATGTTAGGCGATATTATTATAGCAGAACCCAAAGCGCTTATCGGTTTTGCAGGCCCTCGCGTTATTGAGCAGACAAGAGGCCAAACCCTGCCGGAGGGGTTTCAGCGTGCAGAATTCTTGTTAGAACACGGTATGATAGATATGATTGTAAGCCGAAAAGAATTAAGAAACAAATTAATCGGAATCTTAAATTATTTTCAAAACAGACTCAAATGATGGGCTACAACAACAGCCTTTTGTACCAAGAGCGCATATATCAGCACACTCTTGATTATCTTTACGGCCTGCAACATATCGGCATAAAACTCGGGCTGCACAATATCAAATGCCTGTTGGAGCTATTAGGCAATCCGCATAAATTATTTAAATCCATCCATATAGCCGGTACCAACGGCAAGGGTTCAACCGCTGCATTTGTCGCATCTATATTGCAAAAAGCCGGATACCGCACG
>JAJRXT010000063.1 GCA_024276125.1 bacterium | reverse complement strand
TGTTTCTGATTGACGGGCTTCAGGTTAAAAGCGCTAAAAAACATTGTCTGCTGGAGAATTTAGGGCGGCTTACGGAAAATAAAATAACGCATATGCGTATATATCCTCAATTACAGCATACTACAGATATAATAAATACGGCAAGGGACACCTTGACTGAGGCTATAGAGCCTAAATCAGGTTTAGAACAACTTACGCCGTATGCCCCTCATGGATTTTGCAACGGCTGGCTTTGGGATAAGCCCGGATGGGAATATGTTAGAGTGTAGCGTGTATAGTTATTAATATAGGTTTTTATAAGGGACGGGGTTTATCCCAATGCTGTTGACTTAAGAAAGCTGTCATTCTGAACGCAGCGAAGCGGAGTGAAGAATCTCCCCTTGCAATAGCGAGTAGATTCTTCGGCTTTCGGCCTCAGAATGACAGGCTAGTAAAGATTTTTTGCGTGTAAATGTGTCTTAGTCAACAACATTGGGATAAACCCCGTCCCCACAGGATAAGCCAAACATCTATTTTATATTATGCCAGTATCTAATTTTATAAAACAAGCTATTGATAAAATTAAGAATAACGAAAGAATAGACTATTCTTTGGCGGAATCGCTGCTACAAAATGCAACCTTAGCAGAATTGGGTAAAATTGCCGATTTTGCAAGATTACAGCGAGTGGGGGATAAGGTTTATTTTATATCCAATTACCACCTTTATTATACCGATATCTGTATCTGGAAATGCAGGTTTTGCGCCTTTTCACGCAGTTCTGGAAAAGCGGACGCATATAGCAAAAGTATAGATGATATTGCCGCTGAATTGGATTTTATTAGTCCTGGTATCAGCGAAATACGGGTTACGGGGGGCATAAACCCTGATCTTACACTTAGTTATTATGAAGAACTCTTATCTGTTATCCATAATAAGTTACCTCATGTTCATATTGAAGCCTTTGCGCCTACTGAAATTGCATATATAGCAGAAGTATCCCGACTTTCACCGGAAAAGCTTTTAATTAGATTAAGGGAACACGGCCTAGGTTCGCTTACTTCCGGCGGAGCGGAGATATTTAATACTGATTTGCGAAAAAAATTATGCCCCCGTAAATCATCTATTGATACCTGGACGAGCGTAACCAAAACAGCGCATGCTTTGGGGATTGCATCTAATGCGTCTATATTATTTGGTCATTTTGAATCATATTCCGACTGGCTTTTTCATCTTTATACATTAAGAGATATTCAAGACGAAACCATAGGGTTTAATTCCTTTGTTCCCCTGTCTCTTTTATCTGCCAATACAAAGTTGGATTATCTAAAGCCAGTCGATTTTTCTTGTGTTTTAAGAATGATGGCTATATCCAGAATAGTTTTGGATAATTTTAAGTATATAAAGTTTTTATGGCTGTATTATGGCAGCGGGGCTGAGAGAATAAAGCGGGTTTTGTCTTATGGCGTAAATGATCTGGCCGGCACTGCCAATGAAAAGCATAAAGGCGTGGCCAGATCTGCTGGTTCTGCTTCGTCTTCTTATATTGATAAAAAAGAACTAGTAGGTCTGATAAAAGAATGTATGCGCATTCCGATAGAGCGGGATAAGTTATACCATGAAAAATATGTCTACCAATAACTTCCTGTCACCCTGAGTGTAAGCGAAGGGTCTACCTGCATATTAGGCTGAGAGATTCTTCGGCTTACAGCCTCAGAATGACCGTAAAAAGTAAAATTATGACTAAAATGAATACAAAAATAAAAATTCACGCTCCAGCCGGTAATTTGGAATGCTTAAAAGCTGCCGCAGATTCCGGCGCCGATATGGTATATTTTGGCTTTGATACGCCGTCTAATCTGCGTAATTTTAAAGGCATAAATTTTTCATATACTGATGCACAAAACGGAGTGGATTATCTGCATAAATCAGCTAAAAAGGCGCTTATTACTGTAAATAATTATCCTTCTAAAAATGAATTTGAATTTTGTTATGAAGCAATAGATATGGCGTATGCAATAGGCGCTGACGGGGTTATCTTATCCGATCTGGGATTGTTGGAGTATGGAAAAATAAAGTATCCGCAACTTAGGATTTATTTAAGTGTTCAGGCGGGAGCTTGCAATAAAGAGATTATTGATTTTTTTGAAAGCGAATTTGATATAGATTGCCTGATCCTGCCGCGGGCGCTTTGTTTAGATGAGATAACCGAATTAGCTGAAAATACCGACGTACCCTTGGAAGTGTTTGCTTTTGGCTCGTTATGTATAAATTATGAAGGGCGCTGTCATTTATCCTCATATATAACCGGTGAATCTACTAATACAGTAGGCACCTGTTCTACGCCGCGCTATTTAAGCTTTGTTCAGGATAAAAAGGATGTAATCGCCAGAATATGCGGTAAAGCTATTCATAAATTATCCTGTAATGATGCTAATTTGACAGAAGGCTTACCCAAAGCGGAACTATCCCAATGGGGTAATCATTTTATGATTAACCGCCGGCAGTTATGTAAGGCTCAATACAGGCTTTCTAATAATATGGATTATCAGCTTAATGATTTTGTCTACTTAAATACGCTTAATATATTGGATAAGCTGATTTCATCCGGCATAAGCGCTTTAAAAATAGAAGGCAGGCAGAGAAATAGCGCTTATATAAGGGATATTGTTTCTGTTTTTAGATATGCTGTTGATTCATATTATAATAATGCGGGATTAGATGATAAGGATTATTATACTGATGATTCCTGTTGCAGGCAGTTTCCGGGGATTGTGCCGAGTGTAAGCTGTTATTTGGGAAAATAGATAGAGAGTCATTCTGAGCGAAGAGACTGTGTCGTAACTGCTTAAAACTTGAAAAATGCTCTCAATCTGTCATTCCTGCGAAGGCAAGAATCCAGTCTTTTCAAGAAGTTATGGATTCACTTTGTTCAGGGTGACAGTTTAGTGGTCTATGTTTCGGCATGAGACATACTGAAACATAAAGAATTAGTTAACCTGAGTTCGACATAAGAAAAATTAAAATGTTTTTATATATCAGCTAGTTGGTGTTTTGTATAGATTTGATTGACGTAAAATTTTTGTAGAAGAGTGACATATCCCCTCTTGCTGTAGGGGCGGGTTTCAAACCCGCC
>JAJRXT010000006.1 GCA_024276125.1 bacterium | reverse complement strand
GGAGAATCAGGCGGGTGGAGAACGGGTCTGGAAAGATGTGAAACGGGCGCAAACCCTTTGAAAACAAGGGGAAATAGAAAACCCGTCGTCCCGGAGAAACCTCTCGGAGAGACGGGTTGTCTTTTAACAAAATGGTGGAGGCGAATGACATATATTAAAACCGTCAAACAAGCAATCTCTCCAGCAGTCCTCCAATCTGAGAACATATCTCATGTTCCGCCTGCGATTCCAATATAAAAATCAGTCTGTTATCCGGGGTTATCCTAACCCTTCCGGGATTCTCTTTTACCAGCTTTAATATAGTGGATGTCCCAACCGGAGTTGCAGAATCAAAAACCAGAATCACCTGCGCCTTATGCCGCTGTATTCTGGTTATATAAAGCGCTTGCGCATAAAGCTTTAACGACATAACCTGCATCAGCCTGATAACAGCCTGCGGCGCTCGGCCGAAACGATCCGCTATCTCATCTTTATACTTATCCAACTGCTGCCTATCCGCCGCTTTTGCAATCTGCTGATACATATTCAGCCGCTGATTTATATCCGGTATATATGATTCAGGTATTCTGGCTTCAATCCCGAATTCTATATGCGGCTCTATTTTGCTCTCCGGCGGCTTGCCCTTGATTTCAGCGACCGCCTCTTGCATCAGCTTACAATAAAGCTCAAAACCTACGCTGGCAATATGCCCGTGCTGTTTATCGCCTAAAATATTCCCAGCGCCCCGAATCTCCAAATCATGCGCCGCCAGTCTAAACCCCGCCCCCAGTTTGGACAGCTCCTTTATAGCCCGCAGACGCTTTCCGGCAATAACGCTCAATGGTTTATCCGGCGGGATAAGTAAATAGGCATAAGCCCGATGCTCGCTGCGCCCTACCCTGCCCCGTAATTGGTACAACTGCGCCAGACCAAAACGATCCGCTCTATTGATAATAATGGTATTGGCATTTGATATATCAAGACCTGATTCAATAATAGTCGTACATACCAAAACATCATACTCATGCTTTACAAAGCGCTGCATCACCTCTTCTAACACCTTCTCACGCATCTTTCCATGCGCGGTAACAAAACGCGCCTGCGGCGCCAGATGCCGCAGGAATTCAGCCTGCCTTTCTATGCTCTCCACCCAGTTATGCACAAAAAACACCTGCCCCCCGCGGGCAAGCTCACGCAGTATAGCCTCGCGTATAACCTTTTCGTTAAAGGCCATAACTTCCGTATGAATATCCATTCTATCCTCAGGCGGAGTATCTATAATACTCATATCCCGCGTACCCATTAAGCCCATATGCAGAGTACGCGGTATGGGCGTTGCCGTAAGCGTCATAACATCAACCTGATTCCTAAGAGCTTTCAGCTTTTCTTTATGCGCAACGCCAAAATGCTGCTCCTCATCTACAATAACCAAACCCAGTTTACTAAAGGTTATATCTTTTTGTAACAGGCGATGTGTGCCTATAACTATATCAACAGTTCCCTGTTTAATACCTTAAATTACCTCCTTACGCTCTTTTGGACTATTAAAACGGCTCAACATGCCGACCTTTATCGGAAAGGGCGCCATGCGCTGAGAAAATGTCCTAAAATGCTGTTGAGCCAATATCGTAGTAGGCGCTAAAACCGCCGCCTGTAACCCGTCCATTACCGACTTAAAAGCCGCCCGCAGCGCAACTTCCGTCTTACCATAGCCTACATCCCCGCAAATTAACCTGTCCATAGGTTTTTCCGACTCCATATCCGCTTTTACATCTTCTATAGCCTTTAGCTGATCTGCGGTCTCCTCATATTCAAATCCGGCCTCAAATTCACGCTGCCAGTTATTATCGGGCGAAAATGCGTGTCCTGCTACCACCTCTCTTGCCGCATAAAGCTTAAGCAGCTCATGCGCAAGCTCCATAATATCGGTTTTAACCTTTTTCTTTAACTTACTCCACTGCTGAGCGCCCAGTTTATTAAGCGCAAGCCGTTCATCGCCGCCGCCCATATACTTTTGCACCAGATGCAGCCGCTCTAATGGTACATATAATTTATCTTTATCGGCATATTCCAGCAGCATAAAATCGCGCGAAATGGAATCTACCTTACGTTTGACAATCCCGCGGTATAAACCAACTCCGTGATCCACATGGATAATATAATCATCCACCTTAAGATCGCTTAGAGTCGATAAAAAACGGCTGCTTTTATAAGATTTACGCTGCTTTACTTTTTTGGTCTCACCGAATATCTAGGTTTCTGTAATTACTTTTAATTTTAACTGTGGAAAATAAAAACCGCCGCTTAACCCGCCCTCTAAAATAAGCGGCTGTTTTATTTCCGTAGATTCCTGATTTAATAAAAGATTATCCGCAGCGTCCGCTATTTTAGCGTTTAGCTCATATTCAGCTAATATTTCCTGTAATCTTTCAGACTGACCGCGGTTATGACAGATAAACCAAACGCCTTCCCCTGCCTTTTGCCAAGTTTTTATTTCCTTAGCAAGCCTTCCCAGATATCCTCCTTGCCCCTGCCTGCCTCGTAATACCGCCTGCATGGCCGTAGTGGTCTGCGCTTCTACTTCCAAACGGGTAATATATTGCCCCTCATGCTGCGATTTTAATAAATCAAGCTGTATAACCTGATGTGCTTGCAGCTTATTTTGTATTTGATTAAAGGTTAGGTAATTATCTTTAGGCGGCGGGAAGCCGTAGTCCTTAGTTTGCTCGTATTCGGCGCTAATTTGTGCCTCCCATTCATCGGAGCGTTGTTTTAAATAGGTATACTCATCTAATACGACTATAGAGTTATCAGGCAGATAATCAAATAAGGTATCGGTCTTAGTATACAAATAACCCAGATAATGCTGCATTCCGGGGGTCATCTTAGATAAGCCAAGCGCCTTGTCTAATTTTGTACGTTCTTTATAAGAGATACTTTTTGCGGTATCTAAACGTTTTTTTAGCCGGTTAATGTTCTCTTGGTTTAATAAAACCTCGCTTACCGGCAGGATAATTGTATCTTCTATCATTTTTATAGAACACTGGCTCTGATAATCAAATAAGCGCATTGAGTCTATCTCATCGCCAAAGAATTCAATGCGTACAGGGTGTGTATTATAGGGGCACCAAAAATCAAGGATACCGCCGCGAAGACTGTATTCGCCGATATTCTCCACCATATCCACCAAAGTATATCCGCCGTAAATCAGATATTTTACAACCTGAGACTGCTCTATTTCTTCCCCCGCGCCGATTAATTCACTGGCGGAATTTAGAACGTCACGCGGTATAATACACTGCATAAGAGCGCTTATAGCGGTTACTGTTATCATATTCTCGCTATAGCGCAAATTATGCAGTATTTATATACGCTTGGCTGTAATTTCTATTGAGGCAGACAGGGGTTCATAGGGTAGTATTTCTATAGCGGGAAATAAACCGGTTATATCCGAATCAGAGACCGGCGGTTTTTTTATACCTGATTTTAAGAATAATTGTTGAAAAAACTTTAAATCGGCGCTTAAAATTTCCGCCTCCGGCGTATTAGCGCACACTACCAGCATTGGTTTATTGCACCTTGCCCATAAAGCGGCTAAGAAAAAAGCCCGCGCAGAACCCCATAATCCGCCTAGAGCAATCTTTTTTTCACCCAAACCCAGTTTTTCTTGTAAATTAGCTAAAAATTCATCCAGTTTTTCTTGTATATTTAAAATCTGTAACCATCCTTTTTATGTTTTATGTTGGCTTATATTTACTTCGCAGCCGCCGACCGAAAGATCGGCGGCTACGGGCTTCAGGTTTTGTTTAAGGTAATTGATGTTACGCAAAGTGTGCTTTTTGGCGTAGGGTGGGTCAAGCCCGTATTGTGAAAGAGTTTAAACAATATCTTTTTAGGTGTATATTGTATTAATTGTTGCGGACCCACCTTCATTGTCCGCTGCCAGGTGGTGGATTC
>JAJRXT010000062.1 GCA_024276125.1 bacterium | reverse complement strand
GTTTCAATCCCTTCTATGTCAGGTCTCTAATTTCTACAGCAGGCGCTTTTGAGCCTTAGCTGGCGCGGGTTTGCAGGCCGAAAACTTCGCCCCCCCTCTTTGGGACGCCGATTAAACTTTTGTGAAACAATGTTTGATTTCATTTTACTATATTTACCAGTAGTTTACAAAAACTTCGACCCTATGGCTTTTTGGGTGCATATATCTAATTTTGGACAGAATTTTTTATATGATATAAAAGTCTTTATCTTCAAGAACTTGGCCACTGCCAAGCTGTTCTATTTTGGACTTACAATCCTTACAAAGCCTGTAAATTATAAGATTGTCTTTACCTTCAAGCAATTGCACATTTAACCGCCGCTTCATTTTATCATATAAATCTTCCGATAAATCAACTTCAAATATACTATACTGAATCCTATCGCCAAAATCAAGTAATATTTTTGTTTGTTAACCGGACGATCTTTGCAAATGGACAATGCTTCTATAAGCATAGTCGCATAATTAGCTATAATGTTTTTAGCGGGGTCAGATTAAGAAATCTGACCCCGAAGCCCGTGTTGTCGGATTTTTAGAATCCGACAACACAAGTTATAGATATTTGTGCAATTATGCTTAATAGATTTTAACAGCCTGTTAAAAAAACAGGCTGTTAAATCGTCAGCAGTACAATGTGAGTTAGTTATTATATGCTAGCCGCGTTTTTTTTTCGGTTCATCTCCGGTAAGTAATGATGACATTTCTCTTATCCGATTTTTATTGTTTCCTGACTTATTCTGTTCCTTGCCGACCACATACGGCAGTTTTTTTTCATCAAAATTACGCATTTCACAATGCCCTTGGAAAATAACGCCCTCTTCAACAGTTAAAATCTTTGTTTTTAGATTTCCGTAAACCTCGCCGGAAGAGTGTATGTCAATTCTTTCTTTAGCAATAATATTACCGGTTATTTTGCCGTTTATCGCAATATTGCCTACATTAATTTCAGCGTTTATAATGGCTTTTTCGCCCACAATAAGGGTATCATCGGTAATGATTTCACCTTCTAATCTGCCGTCAATTCGGACAGTGCCTTCAAAAGCTAATACACCCTTAAAATTAGTGCCTTCTCCTAAAAAAGCTTTTAATTCACCGCGATTACTGGAGTTATTATCTTTCCTGCCGTCAATATCAAAAGGACTCTTCTTTAGCATGATATTTTTTGTATGCCTCCTTAGTTAAGTATGATTAAAACGTTTGATATACTTCAGTATTTTTTTTAATAGTACAGGAATTTCCATTTTTGTAGCTGCCGACCTTTAGGTCGGCCTGTAAGATGTACAAAGCAAGACGTAAGGGCGATGCAAGCGACAATGTTATTGACTTAAGAAAGTTGTCATTCTGAACGCAGCGAAGCGGAGTGAATAATCTGTCCGCATAAGCTTATAGATTCTTCGCTCCGAGGCTGTGCCATAACTCAATTTCGGGTAGGTCGACTACCATATGTGGCAGGTAAGTTTTTGCAAACCTACTACATGTAGACGGTAAATCTTATCAAAAGGGCTTACGACACAATCTCTCCGCTCAGAATGACAGCTATAGTAAAAACTGTCCGCAATGTTTATAAGTCAACAGCATTGGATGCGAGCAACAGCCGACCTGAAAGGTCGGCGGCTACAATAACAACAAGCTGTATAAATCTGCCTGGTTTACAAATCATTTGCGCCGAACATCAAATTAATTATACGGTCTAAATCCTCCGTAGAATAAAATTCAATACTTATTCTCCCTTTTTTTTGTCTGTTTTGGTTAATTTTTACCTTAGTGGAAAACTTTCTTTTTAGTTTATCTTCCAAATCAGCCATAAAGGCATTATTTTCCGGTAAATTTTTGTTACTTACTTTTGGTTGTTGCAATTTTTGTACATATTTTTCCGTATCGCGTACTGAAGAGCCTTTTTTTATTACATACTGGCAGGCTGTTATCTGCTGAGAACTGGTTTTTAGGGATAATAATGCCCTGGCGTGTCCCATTGATATTTCTTCATTTACCACATATTGTTTGATTTCAGCCGGTAATTTAAGCAGTCTTAGGGTGTTGGTGATGGTGGAGCGCTGTCTTCCCACTCTTTCGGCCACCTCTTCCTGAGAGAGATTTAGATCGTCTATCATACTGTTATAGGCCATGGCCTCTTCAATGGGATTTAGATTCTCTCTTTGTATATTTTCTATTATTGAGACCTCAAGACGCTTATCGGCTGAAATATTGGAAATAATAGCGGGAACCTCTTTTAAACCGGCCTCTTTAGCCGCTCTTAGTCTTCGTTCACCGGCAATAAGCTCATAACCATCATCTTTTTTGCACACCAAAAGGGGCTGGATAATGCCGTGTCTTATTATGGACTGAGCCAGTTCTTTTATTTTATCCTGCTGAAAAAATTTTCTGGGCTGTCTGGAAAACGACGAGATTTCTTCAACCGGAATAAAATAAGTCTCATGTTCTAATTCTTTTAGTCGGGAATCAGGAATCAGGGCGCCTAAACCCTTACCCAATGCTTTTTTAGCCACGCAACAATACCTCCTTGGCCAATTTTTTATAAGCGTTGGCGCCCGGTGAGTGCTTGTCATAGTATATAACGGGCTGCCCGAAACTGGGCGCTTCGCTTAGGGTTACATTACGCGGGATTAGCACGTTAAAAACTTTATCCTTAAAGCAGCTTTTAATTTAATAAGCTACTTGTGAAGACAGGTTTGTTCGTTTATCAAACATGGTGAGCAAAAAGCCTTCGATTTTTAAACTACGATTATAACTTCGTTTAACCAATCTAATAGTATTTAGTAATTCTGTAATTCCTTCTAAGGCATAATATTCGCATTGTACGGGTACAAGTACGGATTGAGTAGCAGTAAGAGAATTTATGGTCAGCATACCCAATGAAGGCGGGCAGTCAATCAGGATAAATTGGTAATCAGCTTTAATTTGCTCTAAAGCAATTTTAAGGCGTTTTTCACGGTTGTCCAAATTTACCAGCTCAACTTCAGCGCCGACCAGTTTTATATTGGACGGCGCCAAATCCAGCATTGGAAATTCAGTAGGATGAATAATATTATCAATATCGGTTTTGCCGATTAAGGCATGATACAAATTGAGCTTTGTGCTGTTTTTGTCACACCCAACGCCACTGGTAGTGTTAGCTTGCGGATCAGTATCTATAAGCAGGGTCTTCTTTCCATTGGCGGCTAAACAGGCTGCAAGATTAATGGCAGTGGTTGTTTTACCCACGCCGCCTTTTTGATTAACTATTGTAATTATACGGCTCACTTATAACTCATAATATTAAACGAACACCTGCGTAAATTACATACAGGACATAATGTCCTGTTGTTTTTGGGTTAAATAAGGCAATAAAATACGGGAGGGTAATTACGAATATTGGATGGACTCTATACTCTTATTATAAAAAGATGTTTCACGTTAAACTCTTTCTTATTATAATTACATTTCTTAGCTCATTATTATAAGGTAATTTTACTTTTATTATATTTTGCAAAGCGCCGTTGTACTCATCTAATACATCCTCAATAGAGCCTATTTGTTGCTTAAGCTG